>JABDOU010000290.1 GCA_013043085.1 Acidimicrobiia bacterium | reverse complement strand
ATATCCGGTTGAGGAAGGTTGGGAGGACTGGGACGATCGCGAAGCCAACTGTCTGTTGTTCACGATGGACGGATCGCAACTCACCAGAAGCGTGAGAAACTCAGGCCTGTGACGCAACCGCACGGTTCACCAGCTCCCGGGCAATCATGTTCCAGGCAGGTTGCGAGATTCAGGCCAGGCGATTTCGCGGCCTAGCCGGGATCGTGCTTGTCCGACCAGATGCCGAAACCGGCCCCACCCGGGTCGGTGAATTCGAACCGGTGGCCGCCCGGGAACGAGAATATGTCCTTTGTGATCACGCCTCCAAGCTCGAGGACCCTGGTTCTGGAGCTGACGAGATCCTCCATGAACAGCACCGGAAGCGTGCCTGCGCCCGGTTCTCCGAGTCCGAAGCCTCCGTCAATATGTCCGTCATGGAAAGACGCATAGTCCTCCCCGTAGTCAACAAACTCCCAATCAACGAGATTGGCGAAGAATTGCTTCGATGCAGCTACGTCACGGGTTGCGATTTCAACGTAGTCAATGCGGTCGTTGCGCGGATCCATCATCCGGTCACCCTACTCAACGAGAGATGAGCTGATCGACCGGTGCATAATCATCTGTCAACAGCCGAGCTGATCCCACCCATTCGGCCAGAGCGAGTGCTTCGAGCACGACCTCATCGCCGTCTCGACGATCCAGCTCCTTTGCTATGGCGAGCGTGTCAATCTCGGCATCCGACGCCACAACCACGAAGTTGCCACCCCGGCGGTTTGTGAAGTAGTCCGGTGGTGCGATCACCGCAACGTGGCCGAAAGTCGACTGAAGTGTGGCGACTTCGGCGCGACCGAAATCGACGGGAGGGTAATCGATGAGGTTCATGACCAGGATGGCATCGGGCCTCATGGTCCGCTTGACATCGCGGTTGAACTCGAGCGTCGTGAGATGCCATGGCGTCACCAGGCCACCGAACGCGTCGGCAACCACGAGATCGATCGATGCTGCAGGTACCTTGGCTACAGAAATCCGCGCGTCACCTAGCTCGAGCCGATCAACTTCTCCCGGATCCAGGCCGAGTCGCTCGTGTGCGATATCCGGGAGCGCCCGATCGAGTTCCAGAACCGTATTGGTACTACCGGGCCGAACCGCCTTCAACCATTGGGGAAACGTGAATCCCCCTCCACCGATATAGAGCGCATCCTGCGTGCCGTCCGTTTGTGTGAGTATGACATCTCCGAAGACCCGCGCGTAGCGAAACTCCAGATGGGTCGGGTCGGCAATATCGACGAACGAATGGCGCACGCTGTCCATCAACAGGAGCCGACCCGTTTCCGATGCTTCCACGACCTCAATACACGAATAAGCGCTCTCGATCTGACATATGCCGGACACGGTTGCGGTCAACGCTCCAGAGGCGACCGCGACCAGAACACCGGGGAGCAAAACTTTGCTGCCGCCAGAGGAGATAGCGCTCCAAAGACCCAGAAGAATCAGGACACCGCCGAGGCCCAGGAGCACGAACCGGGAAGGAAACGCCGCGACCAACAGAAAGCCGGTGATGAATGTCCCTGCAATTGCCCCTGCAGTTCCGAATGCCGACATCCTTCCCACAACTTTTCCGGTGTCGTCGAGATCGGCCAGCCGCAGTTTGATCACCATCGGTGTGATCCCGCTCAGCACCATCGCTGGAACGAAAAACGCGAGACCGGCCAGTACTACGGCATTCAGCGAGGTGCCGCCCCGCAGGGGCGGACCCAGCCACTGGATGAGCGGTCCGCTCAGCATCGCCAGAATGCCACCGAGCAAGAAGGCAGGCCCGATCAGACGAGCGGGGTCATACGTGTCGGCCATGCGACCCCCCGCCCAACTACCGAGACTGATCCCGGCCAGCACTGTTCCGATGATTGCCGTGAAGCTCTCCAGGGTGACGCCTGTGAAGGGTGCCATGAGTCTGCCGGCCATGATTTCGAGAACCAGAATGGCGGCGGCACTCGTGAATACCAGAAAACGGGCGGTTCCATCACTCATCGGCGTGAGGGTACCGCCTGATCGTGACCGCTCTACCTGACCAGCGGCTTGTACGAGATGCGATGGGGGCGCATCGCCTCTGCTCCCAGTTCTCGTTTCATGAAATCGGCGTACTCAGTGAAGTTGCCCTCGAACCATCTCACCTGTGAATCACCCTCGAACGCCAGAACGTGGGTGGCGACTCTGTCGAGGAACCATCGATCATGGCTGATGATGACGGCACATCCGGCGTAATTCTCGAGGCCGTCCTCCAATGCGCGAAGCGTGTCAACGTCGAGGTCGTTCGTTGGTTCATCCAACAACAGCACGTTGCCGCCTGATTTGAGCACCTTGGCAAGGTGGACCCGGTTTCTTTCGCCTCCTGAGAGTTCGCCGACTTTCTTCTGCTGGTCTGAACCTTTGAAGTTGAATCCAGCGACATAGGCGCGACTGTGCATCTCACGACCACCGAGATTCACGTGCTCTGTCCCACCCGTGATCTCTTCGAATACGGTCTTGGAACCATCGAGCGTATCCCGGCTCTGGTCCACGTATGCAAGCTCGACCGTTGGCCCAACAGTCAGCGTTCCGTTGTCCGGCTGTTCGCTGCCCGCGTTCTGATATGCATCGACAATCATGCGAAATAGCGTCGTTTTGCCCGCACCGTTCGCACCAATCACTCCAACGATCCCTGCGGGCGGAAGAATGAAGGAGAGATCTTCGATGAGCAGTTTCTCGCCAAATCCCTTGCGTACGTGCTCGGCGACGATGACCACATCACCCAATCGCTGGTTTGCGGGGATCGATATCTCGAGCTTGTTGATCCGACCATCAGCAGCTTTGGACTCGGCCAGCAACTCCTCGTAAGAATTGAGACGAGCTTTTCCTTTCGACTGCCGGGCTTTCGGAGACATCCGAACCCATTCGAGTTCTCGCTTCAGGGTTGCGGCCCTCGCTCGATCTTTCCGGTCTTCCGAGTCGAGCCGGGCCTGCTTCTGCTCGAGCCAACTGCTGTAGTTGCCTTCGAACGGGATTCCTCTGCCCCGGTCCAGTTCGAGAATCCAGCCTGCGACATTGTCGAGGAAATAGCGGTCGTGAGTGATAGCGACGACGGTGCCTTCGTAATCCTTCAAGAAACGCTCTAGCCATGCGACAGATTCTGCATCGAGATGGTTGGTCGGTTCGTCGAGCAACAACAGGTCGGGACGACTGAGGAGCAGACGACACAGGGCGACCCGGCGTCGCTCGCCTCCCGAGAGTGCCGTTACGTCTGCGTCTCCAGGTGGAAGCCGGAGCGCGTCCATGGCGATTTCGATGTTCCGCTGGAGGTCCCACGCCTTGGCGGATTCGATCTTGGCCTCGACATCGGCCTGGCGTTCTCCTAGCTTCTCGTAGTCGGCTTCGGGATCAGCCCATCCGGCCAGCACCTCTTCGTATTCGACCAGTAAGGCCGCGACCTCGCCGACCCCGTCCATGACGTTGCCCTGCACATCCTTGTTCGGATCGAGCTGCGGCTCTTGCTCGAGCAAGCCGACCGAGAAACCCGGGGTCAGACGCGCGTCGCCCGTGAATCCATCGTCACGGCCGGCCATGATCTTCAGAAGCGATGATTTGCCGGCACCATTTGGACCGAGCACACCGATCTTGGCACCCGGAAAAAACGACAGGTTGATGTCCTTCAGCACATCCCGGTCGGGCGGGTAGAACCGACCCAGTTTGTGCATGGTGTAGATGTACTGCGCGCTCACGAGGCGGCAGGCTAATCGGCGGCCGTCAGTTGGATGCGAACAAGACCGGTTCGCGGCCGGTCCGCCACCAAAGCCCTCCGACAAGAGCCGATTCCTTGTACGCTTGAACGCTCGAATGTGAACGTCAAGGAGCGAGCACACCATCGAGCGTTTTTGCTGAACTGATCGTCAGCCACAGCCGCCGGATTCTGTCCTGACCGGGGTTCTCAGGTTGGTAGCTATATCCACGTTCGTCCGCATGAACTTCAATGCCGGCGTTGCCTTCTTCGTGCTGGAAGGCAACGAAACCGGCGAGGCCCTTGCCTCGTTCGAGAAGAATACGACATAGGCGATCCTGTCACGGTTGTTGGTGAGCCAACCGACGGTTCCATTTGAAAAGCCGACCATGCTGGTTCGATTTGTGGATCTTGCAACAAAGCCTTCCGGTTCGACGGCGTCGGCGCAGTTGCCTTCATCGTGCCAATAGCAAAGAGCCCCCGAGTCGGGGGCTCCGGTTGCCTGCTCCCGAAACGAATTACATCTCGAACGTCTCGTAGACCTCGACGGTACCGCCATCGTCCAGGTGTGGGTGGTCCTTCACCAGGGCCTGGGCCCCAGCCATATCGTCGGCCGAGATGACGGTGTAGCCGGTAATGCCTGAAGGGTCGGTGTTGCCGTCGCTGGTCATTGCCATCGATTGACTGAACGGGTTGCCGCCGTCGACGATCGCGTCTCCGAGCTTGCCGTACCACATTCCCCACGCCTCCATAACGGCGTTGGCGTCTTCTTCGGAACGGTCCATGCCTGCGCCACCTTTGTAGAGCAGGACGTAATTCGTCGCCATAGTTTCTTCCTTCCTCGCAACGTCGTTTCGACGTTACCAGATGGAGGTGACAGGAACCGCACGGTGCACCGTCCAACCCTGATTCAGAGCACGATCATCCATACGACCGCGACCCTATCGTGTGAGCGGTTCATTCGGATGCCCGGATCTAGCGTATGGCAAAAGTCCGCCTTGAGCAGCGAGACGTTCACCTCCCACATTCTCATCGGGAGGGCTCAACCAATCACATCATCACATCATGGTCAACGTCCCGGTCGCCACAGCTAGCCGCCAATCCACGTGTAACTCGCCGCAACTCGACAGCACGGATCCATTGTCCGGGGGTTGGCTACATCGTCGTAGGTAAGGTCACGAGACTCGATCATATTTGGAGGACCTGGTTTGGATCGACTAGCCGGCCTTATTGTCGACCACGCAAAGCACATCCTTGGCCTGACGGCAGTTATCACTCTTCTAGCCGTCGCGATGTTGTT
>JABDOU010000270.1 GCA_013043085.1 Acidimicrobiia bacterium | reverse complement strand
TCATGGCGCGAGCTCCGGTAGGACGGGGCCGATCGGAAATCGCGAACCCGGACTGGCCCCGCTAGAAAGCGGGAACCGGTCGGGTCCTGGCTTCGCTTTCGGTGGCGGCGACGCCGTTTGCTTCGATGTCGTCGATGAGCCATTCCATCTCTTCGATCTCACGACGTTGGGCGTCGATGATGTCGTTCGCCAGCTGCTTCACCCGCACGTCTTCGATCTCAGCGCGCTCACTGGTCAAAATGGCGATGGAGTGGTGGGGAATCATTGCGCTCATCCACGACTCGTCTGCCACAGTGGACTGACTACGGACAAGAAAGAGGGCGCCTGCAAACAGTGCGATGCTGCCGGCGATGATCGCAGCGTTGAGCTTCTTGTTCTGGTACATGCTCAGCATGAATCCGAGCATGATGACCGCCATCGCGGCACCCATGATCAGAGTCATGTAAAAGCGGGTTTCGCTAAACCGGACATGGTCCCACACGTAGGTATTGAGATACATCAACCCAAACATCACGGCGGTTGAGGTTGCAATCATGGCGGCAAACCGGCCGTAGCTCATGCTCACCATGCCGGTTTCAGGTTTGCGCGTTTCAGATTTGCGCGAACCCTGGTGGGTTTGGTCCTTGTTCAGCATGTGCGAGTCCACGTGTCCTTAGTCCTGGTGTCGAGATCTGGTGTCGACAATCTCTTACCCGGTCGAGGCAGGCGGCAAACCCTTCAGTTCCAGGGGTACGGATCCTGGCTCGGTTTCAGATGGGGATCATCACCTGCATACGGATGCGCCAGTGCAACTTCCTCGTTGAGGATGACGCCCAAACCGGGCTCCGTCGAAGGGATTACGTAGCCGTTCTCCCAGTTGACGGGGGTTTGGAGTATCTCGGCATGGAAGCCGCTCCAGTCCCTGATGCCTTCGAGGATGAGAAAGTTCGGCGAGCAGGTCGCCAGCTGGATATTGGCGGCCCCAACGATCGGGCCGCAATACAGATGAGGTGCGATGTGAGCGTGGTGGACCTCTGCGAGGGCAGCGATTTTCTTGCCTTCTAGGATTCCGCCCGCCCTACCGAGGTTCGGCTGCAGAATCGAAGCCGCCTGCGCCATCAACACATCCGCGAATTCGTGCTTGGTCGTCAGCCGCTCGCCCGTCGCAATCGGAATACTTGTTTGAGATGCGACCTTTGCCATCTCACGGTGGTTCGTTGCGGGGGTTGGTTCCTCGAACCAGAGGGGGTCGTAGGGTTCCAATCGCCTTGCAAGCCGGGTTGCGCCGGACGCCGAAAACTGACCGTGCGTACCGAACAAAATGTCGGCCCGCGTCCCCACCGCTTCACGCACCGCTTTGACCATCGTTTCTGAGCGCTCTAGATCGGCGACCGCTGGTTGATGCGGATCGAACACGGTATAGGGACCAGCGGGATCAAACTTCACAGCCGTGAATCCCCTGGCCACCTCCTCCGCTGCACGCCTCGCTGCCGTTTCGGGGTCGATATAGACATCGGCGCCGTCGTCCGGCTCGGGATACAGATAGGTATACGACCGGAGGGCTTCGTGCACCTGCCCGCCCAGCAACTGGTAGACGGGCTTGTCGACGGCCTTGCCGACGATGTCCCAGCAGGCCATCTCGAGCGCGCTCATCACTCCGGCGAGGGTGATGTCGGGGCGGGATGCATAACCGGTGCCGAACATCCGATGCCATATCGTCTCGATCGAGAATGGGCTGTTGCCTATGAGGTGCCGATCGGCGGCATCGGAAAGCATCCCGGCTACCACGTGGGGACTGAAGGTGGCTACGTAAGCCTCTCCGATTCCGTCGATCCCGTCGTCGGTTGTGAGCTTGACGAACAAGAAATATCGGCCACCGAAATGGGGAGGTGGATTGCCGACGACGAACGTCTCACATTCCGTGATCTTCATGAGCCGACTTTAGGCGACGGCGCGCGACCCGGCCTTGTGGGCTGTAGACCAGGCGAAGCTGAAACGATCGGCAGCCTCCGCGGTTCGTCCGTCCCTGGCAAAGTCCTGGGCCGTTGCATACACAGCAAGCGCCTCGGCGAGCAGTGCCTCGGCATCCGGACAGAGGCCGTTGCATTTACTGACCGCAAAAGCGGCATCTGCAACCTCGGCGCCGGCCTGCGCTGCTACTTCGCCAAGGAGGTCAGACTCGATCCTCGTCAACGCATCGTGGGAGGCCCCGAGACGATCGAGTGCCAGTTCGGCCTGTTCCGCCGATTCGGAAAGCAAGTTCATCACATCAATATGAGCCGCCCGATCGTTCTCCCACCTCGAGTCACGAAGAGCACGGCGGGCCGCATTCTCAGCCTCGTCGACGTGGCGCTGTGCCCGCTTCTTGACCGAGATATCGGACAATCGTTCGACGACGTCGGCGATGAGATCGATCCCTCCAACCATCGGCCGGGGAGGGAGCGGGTCGGGCAGGGGAATTGGATCGGGCAGCGGCAACGGCCGCAGGTCGATGAGGCCCCGCACGGCCTGGTCATAGGCACGAGCCATAGCGGCC
>JABDOU010000246.1 GCA_013043085.1 Acidimicrobiia bacterium | reverse complement strand
ATCACAACGTCTCCGGTTGTCACAGCTGGCCGTCAATCCGCGTGCAACTCGCCGCAGCTCGACAGCAAGCATCCAATGTCCGGGGGTTGACTCCCTCGCCGTGGGTAGGGTCACGAGACTCGAGCATATTTGAAAGGACCTGGTGTGGATCGGCTAGCCGGCCTTATTGTCGACCACGCGAAGCACATCCTTGGCCTGACGGCAGTTATCACTCTTCTAGCCGTCGCGATGTTGTTTCGGATGGACTTCAACGCCGATGTGGCATCGTTCATTCTGGAGGGCAACGAAACCGGCGCAGCTTTTTCAGAGCTCCAGACCAAATACGAATCAGGCGACCCGATCACCGTCGTTGTCGAACTCACCGAAGATGCCACCTTTCGCCAGCCGGACAGTCTTGCCGGCCTCGTCGATTTCATCGAGGTACTCGAGGCGATAGAAGGCGTCGATGGAGTGGCCTCGATCGTGCCGGACGTGCATCCGCTGACAGGCGAGGCGTTGACGCCCGATGCCGTGGCAGCGACTCCTCCTCAGGCGATCGCGGGCTTGATCGATCGAAATCCTGTCGCCGAGGTCCTGATCTCGGCGGACGGTACGGCCACGATGCTGTTCGTCACATCGTTCGACGATCCGGTCGCTACGGCCAGGACGTTGTCGGACTTGCCGGCGCCGGAGGGCACTGAAGTCACCCTCGCAGGCAATCCCGTGATATTCGCCCAGGTGTTCGACGTACTATCGCTCATCCTGCTGGCCGTTCCGCCACTGGTCATCGTCCTGATGTTGGCGGTGTTCTATCTAAACATCGGAGATCGCCGGTTGAGCGCTCTGGCGATCATGCCGGCCATCGTCGGATCCCTCTGGACGTTTGGAACTGTGTTCGCGCTCGGACGGCAGGTCGACATCATTACCGTCATCGTCCCGATTTTCGTGATCGTCATGGGTTCGGCCGACGGACTGCACTTCATCACCCACTTTCAGGACAAGGCAACCGAAACCGAAGACAAGGTGGTGATGGTTGCCTCGGCGCTTCGCCACGTCGGCGTGCCCATGATTCTCACCACCGTCAGTACCGCCGTCGGATTCCTCTCGCTCACGTTCACCGGGGTCAAACCGATCGCCGAGCTCGGGGTGTTCGCGGCTGTTGGCATCGGCTTCGCCGGCGTCATTTCTCTGTTTTCTTTGCCCGCGCTGATGTCCCGGCTAACGATCACACCCGCTCACACGACGGCGATTCTCGGTCCACGCGTCACCCGGACATTGGAGCGACTGATCTCGACACGCCGTCCAGCCATTGGCCTCACGGTCCTGATTCTGTTGTTTGCGATCGTGTTCATTCCACGCCTGTCCGTCGATCCGGACCAGCTGTTCTTCTTCAAAGCCGACGACCCGGTCCGGGTCGCTTTTGAAACCACGGAGGAACTCTTCGGTGGCGCCACTCCCCTCTTTGGAGAGTTTGTTTACGATCCGGCCACCGGCCTCAACGGCCTGGCCGGTATTGCAGCCGTTGAGCGTGAGCTCGAAGCCCTCCCCGGAATACGGAAGGTGTTTTCTCTGGCCGATCTCGCCGACGCCCTCCCACCTGACCAGGTCGAAGGATTCCTGAGCGGAACGGCCGCGTTGCCATTCGGTGAAATGGTCAGCAGCGACGGCCTGCGGTACATCATCTTTCCCTCCGACTTCGGGACCGACGACCTCCGGGGCTGGCTTGAATTCGCCGAGGACGAACCGCAGATCAAGCTGTTGACCGGCATGCCGGTGGTGTGGGACGAGATCGCGCGGCTCGTGCTTCGTTCTCAGGTTGTGTCGCTGTTAGCCGCATTTCTCCTTGTTACCGCCTTATTGGGGATCTCATATAGGCGACTTCGGGAAACCGTCATAAGCATCATTCCGATCGCGCTCACCGTTTTGACGTTGCTCGCGTTCCTCGCCGCATCGGGTATCCAACTGAATCTCATGACTGCCGTCCTTTCCAGCATCGTCATCGGGGTGGGCATCGACTATGCGATCCACTTCGTCGCCGCCATCGACCTGGCTCGCGCCTCGGGTACCGGCTATGCGTTTCGAGCGATCCGAAGCGCGGGTCGTCCGATCGTTGCCAACGCACTGGGTATCGCCGTTGCCATGACCGCGCTCTGGCTGTCACCACTGGCGATTCACAGCCAGGTATCGATGATCATGTGGGTTTCCATGACGGTTGCGGCAGCAACCGCGCTCCTCGTCATCCCCGCTTTGTTGCCAAACGAGGCAATCGACGCCATATCGCAATCAACTGTTGAGAACAGTTAGGCCGCTCCGGCAATCGAAGGTGGCGACTTTCCCCGCCGTTGAATCGGACCTTCCGTATGTGATTTGATAGGAAACACGACCTCGAAACAGGCACCACCCAGGAGTTCCGATTGTCGATAAGCCACCCGTCCTCCGTGCGCCTCGGCGATGGTCTTGATGACCGTGAGACCGACCCCGGATCCGGGAACGACCGAGTCGAGCCGATGGTGGCCGCGTTCGAAGCCCTCC
>JABDOU010000239.1 GCA_013043085.1 Acidimicrobiia bacterium | reverse complement strand
ATCATCAGGTTCTCCGCTCGATCCTTTTCAGATGAACGGAGCCACGCCGCACGCTCACGATCTTCCTCGCTCCAGCGCCCTCTACGGGTCGTGCCCTTCATTGGCTTCACCTCGATGCGACCCTGGCGCCAATGAAAGAACAATTCGGGCGATGCGCTTGCGATCTGGTGCGAACCAATGTCCAAGAACGCTGAGTAATCCCCGCGTTGAGCCGTCACCAGATCGGCATAGAGTCCAAGGGGATCGCCCCGAAACTCTGATCGAAGCCGAAACGTATGGTTGACCTGGTAGCTGTCGCCCTGTGCGATATAGGACTTGATACGGTCGATTGATTCCGAGAAGGTGCGCTCGCTGATGTTGGGATACCATCGATACACGTCATATTCCCTCCCGGCGGGAGCAATGGTCGGTACCCGTTCGGTGAATGCGCCGAACCATACGAGTGGGAGTCCTTCCACTGGTGGGTGTGCCGCCAGGGCGATGTCGAATGCCGGACCTGCCTCATAGGCGACAAACCCCGCACACCAGAGTCCTTCACCGACGGCTTCCTCGACGGCATCGAGCGTGGATACCACGTCTGAGAGGTTGTAGGCCGCCAAGACCCGAGTCGCCCTTCGCAACTCGAAGGAGCCGCGCTGGTCGTCAAACCGGGCGTAGAGATCGTCGATGGACACACCGAAAGCCTACGTCTCCAACGGGATCATCGCCCCTGTGACCTCTCGCTGGCAGGTGCGGCTTGGGTGTATCGGGAGCGATTTGCGTATAACATTCGTTGCCAGAGCCGAGCGTGTCGGCTCCCGGCGACAAGGCAGCACCACAACATGTATGCAGGAGACGTGCACCCGCACCACGCAGCTGAAGCGCTGACGGCCGAAGAGGACGCAGTCCTGGTCGATGTTCGAACGCCCGGTGAGTGGGCGTTGGGAGTCCCAGACCACGACGAAGTGAAGCTCGTCTCGTGGCAGTTTCCGGACGGCACCCCCAATCCGGACTTTCTGGACCAGCTGGCTGAGGCCGGTATTCGGCCTGATCAGGCGATCTATTTTCTCTGTCGCTCAGGGGTTCGATCACAATCGGCAGCGATGGCGGCTACTGCCCACGGGTTTCACAAGGCCTACAACGTTGCAGGAGGGTTCGAGGGAAAGCACCCTACGCCTGGATGGCGGGATCTGCTTCCATGGAGAGTGCCCCCACCCATCTAGCCCCTTTGGAAACCAACGCCGTCTCTGCGATGGCAATTCTTCCACCCACCAGAGTGCTCTAAAGCGCCGCATAGGCCGTGATAGCAACCATGTGATGTTGAGGCGGGGACTGGCTCGAAAGCCCTGCTCTGATGCCCTTTCCGGCCATTCGCCCAGGTCAACGAACCCGCCGTGATAGCGGGGCTGAATCGAATGAGCACGGTTGAGGTTTTCCTCAGCTGGAGGTCTCCGAATCGGGACCTATCACATCGGCAACGCTCGGGAGCCCGGGGAGCGAGGACTGCCCGCCCTGGCACGTGCGCCGACAAGTCCAATCAGTTTCCGCTGTAGATCGAGGCTTTGTTGGTCTGAGTTTCAACGACCTGCATGGTCACCTCTACGTCTGTCTCGAGGTGACCGGCCAGGTGAAAAGCCAGCTCCGATACCGGTGGGGGCTCGACCGGGCTGGCCACCAGGACAACATTGACGTCTGTCACGTCTTTCGAGATTTCGACGGAAACGTCAACGACTTCAGCCGTGCTGTTGTTCGCCGCGACGAATTCTTCGACCGCGGCCACGATGTTGGCGGTGTGGTCGGTGGGTGGCAAGACAGTGCCTTGCCCAAACTGCATTACAACGATGATCAACCCGAGGGCAACCAAGCGCAATCCGGAGGCAATCGAGGTACGCCCGGCAAACAGACGTCGCCCTGGTACAAAACCACATGCGATGAAGGTGAGCGACGCGCTGGCGATGATGCCTGCCACGTTGACCATGAAGAGCAAGAAGGCCCCCAGCGCCATCTGCCATTCTCCCATTTGGAGTGTTATGCCCACCACTGCCACTGGCGGAACCAGAGCAACTGCGACGGCTACGCCCGGCAGGGCATCGCTCGCTTGACGGCGCATCTGGCCGTAGGCGCCGGCTGCTCCGGCTGCCAAAGCAATTCCGAGGTCCAGGAGATTTGGCGACGTTCTGGCAACCAATTCGCTGGGTAAAGGAAAAGGATCGCCCGGGATGATGAACGAGATGAGGCACGTCAGCCCAATGCAGATCATCGCCCCAGCCGCCACGAGCAACGACTGTCGGATCACCCGACCCGGCCACGCCATGACAAGCGCCGCGGCGATGCCGAGAACCGGAGTCATGAGCGGGGCCACCAACATGGCCCCGATCACGACAGCGGTCGAATCCGAGATCAGACCAAATGCTGCAATGGTCGCTGCCAGGGCCATGAGCGAACTGAAGCGGATGAAGAAAGGGGGCAGTCTCGGGCCTTCGTGAAAGAGAGCCTTGATTACGCGTCTGCGTTCGTGAGCCTTGAGTGGATCGTGCCGTTTGTGAGGGAAGCCCAAATGACCCAGGACCGACGTGAC
>JABDOU010000235.1 GCA_013043085.1 Acidimicrobiia bacterium | reverse complement strand
CGCGTGAGGAGCGAAAGCGCAGCATCCTTTGGTACCGATCCGGTCGTGCGATATCGATTGCAAAGAGAAGAAGCCAGCTCCCTGCCACGTCGGTTCGTGTGATCACCCCCGTACATCATCCGGCGATTCGGGCTTGGAGAACTCTTCACCCGGAATCCCCGGCTCCAATGACTGTGGAGGTGCTCCAGGAGGGCCGCTCCGCCAGTTCGGTGTACCGATTCGTTCTCGATAGCACGGGTCCTGCCATCATCGCGAAGAACATTGGGGACGTGTCAGACCCGATAGAACGCAACATCTACGAGCAGGTGCTTCCGCTGGTGGGTATCGACGGGCCGACGTTCCTGGGTGTGGCCCACAGAGATCACGAGAGATGGCTCTTTACGAGCGAGGTCACCGGTCAGCCGTATGACGAAAAGAATCCGGCCCATCGCTCAGCATTGGCACACTGGCTGGGAACGCTTCACAGCGACGTGGTGCGGGAGCCGGCCAACCTCCCTGACAAGAGTTCAGCCCACTATCTCGAATTGCTTCACTCGGCAGCTGCTGTCATGCCGGCTATCCAGCGGCGGGAAACCACGACTGCCCGCGTCAGACGGGTCATCGACTTGGTGCTCAGGCAGTATGCCCGACTTGAATCCCACTGGCCCGTCCTCGAAGAGTATTGCATCGCAGCACCCAGAACCATGGTGCACGGCGACCTGGTATCTCACAACGTTTTCATTCAGGACGACCTCCTCAGCGACGAGCGTTGCAACGCCGTGATGGTGATCGACTGGGAAAAGGCAGGCTGGGGTACGCCCGCCGAGGATCTCTCGGCCGTCGACCTCGCCGTCTATCGCGCTCGAGTGCATGACCGGTGGCCACACGTGGGCCCGGAGGTATGGGAACACGTGGCCACGGCCGGTCGATTCTTCCGCTGCCTGGTCTTTGTTGACTGGGTCCTCTCCCGGTGGAACGAGGAAACGGGCATAGCGAACCTCGAGCTGGGCGCTTCCTGGCTCGAGGAACTGAGCAACCGCCAGCGATGGTCGTGATGTTCCCGCCATACCGTCCACCAAGCAGTCAGTGTCGAAACTGAAGGGCCGGTGTCGGAGCCCAGGCCGGCATATCCATCGATCGCATGAGCGTGGCAGCGTATAGCCTGAAATTGTCCAATACGTGAGGCAAGGGCTTGTACAGGTCCGGCAAGCTTTTGTCGACCACTTTGAGCACCCAGAACAGCTGGCCGATCTGCGCCAGTTGTTCGATCAAGGCGATATCAGCGGAGTCCCAACGGTCGCCGACAGCCTCAAGATATTCCTCATATCCTGGATTGAAGCCAGGTGGACCCTGCGTAGGGAGGGCGAGCAGTCCCAGATCAGTTGCCGCCAAACCCAGGCCCGCTCCACCCCAATCGAAGAATGCAATCTCCTGGCTATCTGCTGTTTCACGAACGTGGACGTTCTTTGGCAGACAGTCACCGTGAACGAGGGTTCGTGGAATCGGTTCACAAAAGTCTGCGAGGGCGTCCCAATGCTTGTCAACGTGTCGACAAAGGGTTTCGATAGAACGAAGGATTTCGATGCCATCCGTGGAGATCGATGATCGCCCTTGAATCGCCGGCAGTTTGGTCAACAAGGATTCCAGATGACGACGGTAGAAACCCGGCCCCCGGTCGGGAAGCCTTCGTGCTGCCCCGGAAGCGCCGAGCAGAGATCCGAGCCATTGAGCCCCGAGAACCCGGTCTTCTGGCGATGCCGGGGAATAGCGCCGATCGCCTGCGTCCTCCAGAAACAACCACAGATAGGGCTCATCCTCCTCGTCGATAGACCCGTAGTAACCGATCGCATTGACCGACATGATGGCCAAGACTTCTTCGTAGACCTCACGTTCGATCGCGCCCTTTTCATAGTGCGCTCTCTTCGCAATGACGCCACTCGATTCGCGACCGGTCCCGATGAGTCGATAGACAGAACCATTGCGTTTGGATTTGAGGTGCAGTACTTCAGTGGGTAACAGCCGATCTCCACGGCTCTTCATCCAGGCTCGGGCAGCTGGATGGTCAAAGACACTGGTCGGGGCCCGAACATCAACATCCACGATACCTCGCCCCCTTTCTTCTGCCGGTGTGGACCCCGAAAAAAGACCTGGCTCGAACGATTAACGTGGGCACAACGCTGGCGTTTGCAACACGAGGGAACGGGGACGGATTGCACGGCACGGTTTTATCAACGTTACGCGCCTTGACCAACAACGGCCCTGCCGCGCTCGGCGTACCCATAGGGACCGTCCCCTGGCCATGCGGATGAAGACGATTGCCTCTTACCCGGATACCAGGGATCTTCACAGGTACCTCAACCGACGCGCATCCCGCAGCAACGATGCCGTGAAAGAAGTCAGCGTTACGCCCGTCGCAAATCCCGGTTCCTACTTCAGCGCACGAATAGCTGTTGAGTACCGCGGAGGGCGAAGTGAACGGCTGTTCTTCAAAGACCTCTCCCACTCTTACAAATCGAAGGACGACATCACCGCGAGGCGCGATCGCGAAATCCACGTCTACCGGGATATTCTGGAGGACCTGGACCTCGGGACTGCAGCGCTCGTAGACATTCACAATGACGACGCGAACGGTCGATGCTGGTTGTTTCTGGAGGACCTGACGGGCACCATCATCCAGGATGCCAATGACGATTTGGGATTCCTCGCTGCCTCCTGGCTTGCCGCCCTGCAGGGCTCTTTCCTCGATCGCGCCGAACAACTCGTTTCCGACGAACACCTGGTCCAACACAACGCTGCGTTCTTTGCCGCTCCGGTTGAGAATGCTCTCGGACAGGTCCGAGATCGAGCGCCGAACTCTGGAGCGCAGCTCTCCGAAATCTGTAGCACCTATGAAGAAGTGATTGATCTTCTGGCGGGTCAGCCTCGAACACTCGTACACGGCGGATTCATCCCCTGGCATGTCATCGTGGACACAGCGACGTCGCCACCCCGCGTCAGCGCCATCGATTGGGAACTGGCGGCAGCCGGCAGCCCCCTCTATGACCTTGCCTATTTCTCCCATTGGGCCAATCCCCAAGCGCAGGAGAGGATGTATGCGGCGTATCGAACCGCTGCTGTAGCCAACGGGGTCATCGTGCCATCCGACACCGACATGCGCCAGATCTTGGCCGCTGTCAAATTGTATAGAACGATCGCATGGCTCGCTCAGAGCGCCGCGCAGAACTATTCGGCTACCAAGGTGGCCAAGCTTGTGAGGCGGGCTGCTCGTTTGAGCCATGCCGCGCGAGCCTGATTCAAACGCAAGCACCGTCAGCCACGGGACGATCGAGACGCCCCTGGAGATTTCCGACGGCTTCGAAGTAGCTCGTCGGTTTCCACGACGCGCTTGTTCACGAGTGTCCATATCCGGTCACAACCATCCAGAGTGGTAGGCCGATGGGCGATCATGAAGGTGGTCCTTCCTGCCATCAACTCGTACATCGCTTCGATGATCGAAGCTTCGGTTTCGACATCCACCGAGCTTGTCGGTTCATCGAGGATCAGGATCGGAGCGTCGTACAGGAACGCTCGTGCCAGAGACAATCTCTGGCGTTCGCCGCCCGACAGGCTCATGCCCCTCTCGCCAACGACTGTGTCGTATTGGTCCGGTAAAGCCGTAACGAAATCGTGGGCTCCGGCGGCCCTGGTCGCCTTGACGATATCTTCGAATGATGCCCCGGGGCGGGCGTATGCGACGTTGTCAGCTATCGAAGTCGAAAAGAGCACAGGCTCTTGCAGCATGAAGGTGAACTGTGCACGGAGATCGCGAATGCGGTAGTCGCGCAGGTCAATACCATCGAGGAGAATCCGACCCTGGCGCGGATCATAGAATCGAGCCAGCAGACTCACCAACGTGGTCTTGCCGGCACCGGTCGCGCCTGACAGACCCACGCTGGTTCCTGCCGGTACAGACAGCGAGACGCGCTCGAGAACGTTCGGCTTTTCGTCATATCCAAATGACACGTCCCGGAGCTCGATTCGACCGTTTGCGCGCTTGATTGAGCGGGCATTCAGTCGTTCGCGTACATCAGG
>JABDOU010000227.1 GCA_013043085.1 Acidimicrobiia bacterium | reverse complement strand
GGTCTGGACACTCTCCTACGAAGCCGCCGGCGCTTTTCGGCTGCAACGAAGAGACGGAGCCGGAAACTCACTTCTTGACGACTCCCTGCTGGTGCTCCCGGGCGACGGAAGCCCCGTCTTCGGATACGACGTTGCCCCGCCAGATACAGGCCGGGTGACGCTGACGCTCGAGAGCGAGTTCCGGCTCGGGAACTCCGTCGCGGCCCGCAACCTCGTCTCCCAGGTCTCATTACGCAACTCAAAGAATGCCGGAGGTACGGGCCCATAATGGATAATAGAGACGACGGAATAGCAATTATCTGGGTGGTGCTGGCCGCCGCATTCATCGCAGCACTTTCAGCTGTTCTCATCTTCAGAGCGACGTCTAACAGTGACCAACAGCTGGCAGAGCGTCGGTTCGACACAGCGCTGTTCGTAGCGGACTCGGGGCTCAACGCCGCACTTGAACAGCTATACCTCGATCCGGACTTTTTCAATGCCCCGACAGATCCCGGGTTCGCCGATGAATCGGCCGAGAAAGACTGGGTCCTTGGCGAGATCGCGGATATGGATGCTTTGGGCACGCTCGATCTCGAACCGGTCGAAGGGGGCGAGTACGCCTACGTCCGGCCTGAAGATTCGGAAGTCGTATACGCCGTCGGTTTCTCTCCGTCGTACGCAGACCCCGATGTCTCTTCCAGGGTGATCAAGGTCGACTACACACCGGACATCGACAACACATATGTGTTTCTACCCAACTTCGGTATCGCCTCCGGCGGCGAAGTAACAGTTGGCGGACGAGGAGTGGGCGGTATCAAGGGCGGCGCCCATTCGAATGAGGATCTCAAAAAGGGCAACAGCAAGACCGAGATCACTGGATGCACCAGTGCTACCGATGACAACGATTTCGAGCCTGACAATCCTCCTGAGTGCGGACCGGGCACGGGCGTAACCGAGGAAATCCCCGATGTGATTCCGACAGAGTTCCACGGATTGAGCACCATCGATCTCTGCATCGAATCCGGAGCAACGGTGATCCGGGAAGGTGGGGCACTCAGCGCCAAGCCCGGCAAACCGTGCACGGGCAGCACGCTCGGCGCATCCGCTGCGTCACTTGGATGGAGTCGCAGTGGTCGTCTGTGGACATACAACGGAGGGTCAACCGCATCCGAGGTCTTCTACATCGCCGGCGGCAGCGCAGCCATGAAAGGCGATTCGCCACCGGGTGGTATCACCGTCATCGTTGATGCCTGGGACACCACCATGTGTGCCACGCAGGGCGGTGACCTTGCGATCTCGGGTAACATCCAGCTGACCCCACATACATCCGCCAAGGATTTGATGTTCGTAGTGGGACGCGATATCTCGATGGGAGGAACGTCGGACGTCTTTGGAATCATGTTGGTTCATGAGCAATTCGACATCGGCGGTAACCCGGGTGCCAACAACGCTGTAATTGGCTGGGGTGAATGCGATAGCCCCGGTTCACCCGAACCGACCAGTCAGATTCGCGGATCAGGCAAGATCACCTACAACGGCGGTCTCGAAGCACCGCTGTACGGCGGCAAGAACGCGACCGGTCTCGTCATCATCGACCGGTGGGATGAGCTTCAATAGTCCGCCAGGGCTCGTCAGGTGCGTAGTCGGTAAGCCTCGAAGACGCCATCCACGCCGCGGAGGGCTTTGAGCGCTCGTTCGAGCTGTCCGGGATCCGAGAACTGAACCTCATAGCGGAGGACCGCCACACGTTCGGCGTTTGTGCCGCTGGATGAGGCATAAATGTTGGCATCGAGTTGCGACAGTACCTCGGTGACATCCCGCAGCAGCCACGGTCTATCGAGGGCTTCGACCTGGATCCACACAGCAAAGCTCCCGATGCGGTCCGCGGCCCAACTGACGTCGATCATGCGGTCAGAGCGCTCGTTGAGCGAATTCAGGTTGGTGCAATCAGAGCGGTGGACGCTCACGCCACGACCGACCGTAACGAACCCTTCAATTTCGTCTCCCGGGACCGGGGCGCAACATTTGGCGATCCTGACCATGACATCGGTGGCGCCTTCGACAATGATCGACGGGCCCGGCTGGGGTCGTGCCGGCCTGATCGGATCAAGCAGGTTTCCACCCCCGTCATCGTCCTCAGCCGGCTCCACCTGCCGCAATAGGCGATTGGCCACGGTCGAGGCCGCCACGTTCCCCTCCCCTACTGCGACAAAAAGCATGTCGATATCGGCATAGCTGAGGTCTTCAGCGACGGCAGCGAGGGCCTTATCCCGGGCGGCGGAGGTGAGGCCGAGGCCGAGTTTGGCAATGGCTTTCATCACGGTTTCCTTGCCGTTCGATTGGGCCTCGTCTCTACGCTCGCGGTTGAAGTGCTGGCGGATCTTTGAAATCGCCCGGTTTGTTACCGTGAACTGCAACCAATCTCGGCTGGGAGCTGCATCGGCCGAGTTGGAGGTCGTGATCTCGACGATGTCCCCTGATTTGAGCTCGGTCGAAAGCGGAACCAGCCGTCCGTTGACGCGAGCACCGTTTGTCCGATTCCCGACCTCACTATGGATCGCGTATGCAAAGTCGACGGTGGTGGCACCTTTGGGAAGGGTGATCACCCGACCTTTTGGCGTAACCGCAAATACCTCATCCCGGTAGAGGTCGAGCTTCAGGCCGGCCAGGAAGTCGGCAGGATTCTCGTAGGTGTCCTGCAAGAAGCGAATGTCGGACATCCACTCGAGATCTTCAGGCGCGCCCTCTTTGTATCGCCAGTGGGACGCTATGCCATATTCAGCCCGGTGATGCATTTCATGCGTGCGAATCTGAACCTCGAGTGGTTTGCCGTTTGGTCCGAGCACAGTGGTGTGAAGCGACTGGTAGAGGTTGAATTTGGGCGTTGCGATGTAATCCTTGAATCGACCGTGCACCGGTGCCCAGCGCGAGTGGATCACACCGAGCGCCGCGTAGCAATCCTTCACATCATCAGTGAGAATCCGAATGCCGATCAGATCGTGAATCTGTTCGAACGGTTGTCCGCTGTTGACCATTTTGCGATAGATCGAGTAGTTGTGCTTTGGCCGACCTGAGATATCGGCCTTGATCCCCGCGCCATCCATCAGCTCGCCGGTGATAGCTACCGCTTGTT
>JABDOU010000219.1 GCA_013043085.1 Acidimicrobiia bacterium | reverse complement strand
GTATTCAGGTGGCGACCGAACTTGCACCAATTGCCCAGTCGATTGGCAAATGGCTCGGGTATGCGTACGGCGGAGCCTCAATGAAGAAACAGGAAGAAGCTTTGAATCTCGGAATTGACCTGCTGGTCGCTACACCGGGCCGTCTGATCGACCTCGAGGAGCGGGGCATTGTGTCGCTCGGCGATGTGAAGGTTGTCATCCTCGACGAGGCTGACCAGATGGCTGACATGGGCTTCCTCCCCCAGGTACGCCACGTCCTACGCCAGATACCCAATTTCGAACAGATGATGCTCTTTTCCGCCACGCTGGACGGCGCGATTGGATCAATCGTGAACCAGTTCATGCACGATCCGGTCTACCACTCGGTTGAGGCTGAGACCGAGACGGTAGACACGATGGAGCACCGCTTGATTGAAGTACACGATCGAGACAAAGCACTTGTGGCAGCCACCATCGCAGGGACCTTCGACCGGGCCATCATGTTCACCAGGACGAAACGGGGTGCCGATCGTCTGTTCTCAGAACTCAAGGATCAGGGCGTCAAGGTTGGCGTGGTGCACGGAGACCTGCCCCAGCGGGTTCGTGAGAAGGCGCTCCAGCAGTTTCGCGATGGCACCATACGAGCTCTGGTCGCAACGAACGTTGCCGCGAGAGGCCTTCATATAGACAACGTCGGGGTGGTCATCCATTACGACCCGCCTGCCGATTACAAGACGTTTGTCCACCGATCAGGCCGGACCGCGCGAGCCGGAGAGGAGGGACTCGTCGTGACCCTCCTGCGTTGGAACGAAAAAATTGAAGTCAGACGACTCGCCCGGCTCGCCGAAATCGATGTTGGAGTGGAAAAAATGCTCTCGTCGGATCCACGATTGCTCGATCTCGCCAACTGGGAGCCGCCACCCTCGGTCGTGACCGCCGACAAGCCCGTGTGGGGAGCTCAGCGCCGCCGCCGCCGATGAACCTGCACGACCTCGTCGAGGCCAGTGACATTGCCGGGCTCCTCCGACACGTCGATTTGCGGGTGAAGGACCGCGATTGGGCCGAGGTGCTCGAAACAGGAATTCGATGTCGTGCTGCCATCGAGCGAGGGAAACAACTCGGCGGCGTAACGCAATACGTGGAGTACCGGATGGCGCTGGACGCGCCGGCGCCGCTCGCAGCGTCCGTGGTCGAAGAGGGTGGAGGTCGCAGCACGCTCGGTCCCCTGTGGGAAGTCATGGCCTCCACGCACACGTGGGAGGACCTCGAACCGTGGCTGGAACCCGGCCGCGTTCGAATGATGGTTGCCCACGAACGATCGCTCAGAGGGGATGTCGTTGCAGACACCGAGGCCGACGGCTCACCGCTGGTCACTCCCCTGGCAGTTGAGGAATGGGAGCCGACATATCCGCCTGCCGAGTACCGACCGGATGGAGCGGACTTTCCAACCCCTCCCGCGGTGGCCCTTACAGCCTTGCAACTCGGACAGGATTCAGACGTGATGGAGGACGTCGAATCCGAAGACGCTCTCTTCGAACTCGTGAGACCCTGGGTAGATCAGTCGAATGGAGCTGCCGGCATAGCCTGTATCGAAGGAACGGCCGAGGCAGCTATCACCGCGCTTGGCGCCTCGGCCGCTGAGGGCAGCGACGTGCAGTTCGACGTAGCGCTCAGCCACATGACGTGGGCTGCGGCCAGCGGCGGAGCCTACGGAACCCGGAGAGGAAACCCGGTGGGACGCTCACACGCCTGGTATGCCGCCTCGACTCTGCTCGATATCGATCCCGCCGAACTACCGGTCGCTCATCAGAGCGCCCGCTGGCTGCTGTGGCGAAGCCCGGGCCAGACGTCGGGCTGGGAGTTTGGTTTGGCGGCCGAACACGGAGGATTCGCATGGGCGTTGTATGCCCATGACCGTATCGATGACGACTCTGAAACAGGTGCACACCACGACGGTGCAACTGGATCCTGAGCAGAACCCCAGGATTCAATTGCGGTCGGATTCAGTTGCGGTCGGAGCCTGCCGGTTCGGAGCCTGCTGGTTTGGGGCCTGGTGGTTTGAGGCCCCTGGTTGGTATGGGACCTCCAGGTAGGCCGCCCCGCGTGGAGAAAGCCGATACCCGGGATTGAAGCTCAGCGTCAGGCCGAGATCCTTGAGCTTTCGTACATCGAGTTTGAAGGGGCGAGTTTCGCGCCCGACCATCGCCGCAAGATCCGGAGCGCGGGTCTCCGGATATCGAGCAATCAAGTGCAGGGTTTCCCTGGTCCAGGGACCGTACTTGCTCACGGAATCGAACCGGGCGAGTCTCCGGTCGATCTCCTCGCGGTCAGCCGCTGAGAGATCCGCCGAATGTGCGAGAACGTCCCTCGGGTCAGGTTCGTCGATGTATCTGAACTCCACGCGATAGACCGGCCAATCGGGTTCTCCACGCAGTTGTTCTCGAATGTCGTCAGCTGAAGGGTGGCCGGTCCGGGAAACGTCACGGCGGCTGATGCGATCAGGATCGGTTGCGGAAACGTCAAGCACCTCAACACGTCCGCCCCCGGTCCGGTATGTCCGTCCGGCAACCACAGTTGGTCGTTTCCATCTGCGGAAAGCCACCGTCACCGAGCCATCCGCAATCCCCGGCCAATATTCCATGGTGAATCGCATGGTCAGACAATAGAAAAAGCGGGTGGATCCCTCCACCCGCTTTTCTGAGTTGAGGACGGTTTCTAGAGGAGGGCGGCTCGCAACATCGACGCCTCTGCCAACGAATGCCATTCCTGAATCGCATCGCGGAACTGGCGCCAGGGTGCCAGGACCTCGGCAAACGCCCCGTCAGATCCTGCGACATCATCGAGAACGGTCTCGAAATCGTTCTTGAACGCCGAAAGGACGTCGTCGGGGAACTCCCGAATCTCGGCGACGTTCTTGATGTCAGGTAATGATTCGGAATTGAGCACGTCGTATTTGGCCATCGTTCCGATGTTGGCAGCCTTGGCAGCATTCTCGACCGCAGCCTTGTACTCCTCGGGCAACTCATTCCACAGCGTCAAAGGCAGCTGCACCTCGAGGCTGGAGCCGGGCTCCCACCAACCGGGGTGGTAATAGAACAACTGGCTTCCGAGCTGCGTCATGCCCAGGATGATGTCGTCGTATGGCCCAACCCATTCGGCAGCATCGATCGCACCGGTCTCGATCGATGCGACAATATCGCCACCCGCCACCGTTACCTGTTCGGCGCCAAGGTTGTTGAACGTTCGCCCGGCAAGACCTGGAATCCTCATTTTCAGGCCTTGCAAGTCTGCTACCGAATTTATCTCCTTGGTGAACCATCCGCCCATTTGCACGCCGGTGTTTCCGGCCGGGAACTGAATCAGGCCGAACTCTTCGGCGTAGAAAGCACGGAGCATGTCGAGACCACCGCCTTCATACAGCCAGGCGTTCTGCTGCCGGGACGTGAGGCCGAACGGCACCGCAGTGCCAAACTGCGTTACCGGGCTGAGTCCCGTGTAGTAATACGAGGCCGTGTGTCCAGCCTGGACGCCGCCGTCTCGTACGGTTGGAAGAACTTCGAGACCGCCGACGATCTCGCCGGCCACTCTGGGGGTAATGGTGAATTTTCCTCCCGTCATCTTGGCGAGCTCATCGGCAAAAATCTGGGCGCCGGCGCCAATGGTTCCGATCAGCGATCCTGGCCAACTCGTAGCCATCTCCCAATTGACGGTCGGCAGATCCGACTGCGAGAGGATGACCTCTGTGGTTTCGGTGATGTCGCCGGCCAACGTCGTAGCAACAGTCGTGCTCGACTCACCAGTTGGGTCCGATGTGCATGCAGCCAGGAACGATCCGGCTGCTGCAAATCCGGCAACGCCGGCGCTGGTCTTGATGAAATTGCGTCGTGAAACGGGTTGGTGCTCGTCAAGGGCTTGTGTGTCCGGTGGATTCTCATGCATTCGGATTCCTCCTGAATCGTTGGTTCTATGTCTAGCGGATCAGTAGTGGGATTTCACCCACCGGGAACGAATAGGTCAAACGACGTTTGTACGATGCCAGGAAAAAATCCGAGCAGCAGCAAAGCAACGCCCTGCAGCACCATAAAGGGAATTGCACCTTTGTGGATATCAGCGGTTTTTACCTCAGGAGGCGCGACTGACTGCAAATAGAAAAGTGAGAAACCGACGGGTGGTGAAATGAAGGCCATGTTCAGGTTCACCGCCATCAACACGGTGAACCAGATCTTCTCCTGTACGGTGAATCCAAGCGCATCCATGGCCGGCAAGAAGATCGGGACAACGATGAACGTGATCTCGAGAAACTCGAGATTGATCCCGAGCAGGAACACCGCGACCATCGCCACGAGAACGAAACCGGTCTTGCCTCCGCCGATACTTGCGAGGAAGTCTGCCGTTGCATCCGACCCGCCGAGCCGTAGAAACATCAGCGAGAAAAACGACGATGCAAACAGCAGCGTCATCACCAGGATGCTCACGTTCGCCGTTGATCGCGCCGCCTCCCTCATCGCCTTGCGCGTCAGCCTCCAGCGCGGCACCACATGCGTGGCTCCTGCCCGGAGCAGCACCTTGTCGAACTGATAAGCCAGCACTGCAAGCACCAGAGCGCCAAAAACGCCAACCGCTCCCGATTCGGATGGCGTCGCGATTCCCTGGAAAATCGAGAACAAGACGCCCACTATCAGCAAGATGATCGGGACAACGGAAAAGAGCACCTCGAGCGCAAGGACTTTGCCGGTCAGGGTCCGCTCGGCAACGGGCATTGCCGGACCGACTCCTGGCCGCACATACGACACGCCGAGTGCATAGGCAACGTACAACCCGCTGAGCATCAGCCCCGGGATCAGAGCTCCTGCAAACAACCCGAGGATCCCGACCCCCATCTGTTGAGCAAGGAGAATCAGGACGAGACTCGGTGGCAGGAGCTGTGCCAGCGTTCCCGATGCGATGATGGCGCCGGTCGCCAGCTTGTG
>JABDOU010000216.1 GCA_013043085.1 Acidimicrobiia bacterium | reverse complement strand
TGATCCGCCTGCGTTGACGTTCGCTGGTGGCGCCCCAGATTCCGAAGCGCTCTTTGGTCTCGATCGCCCAATTGAGGCAATCATCGCGCACAACGCATCGGTTGCAGATCTTTATGGCGGCCTGAGGATCGTCATCGGGGCCAGGAAAGAACACAGACGTATCCTCGCCTATACAGTTGGCCTTGACGGTCCAGGCACCTTCGTCTCTTAACAGCGGGTCGGCCATAGATTCCTTACTCCGTTCATCCTGACTACACGTATCGGCGATCGCCGAAATTCCCTTAGCACCTACACTCGCCCACCATGTCTGTTGAATTTGACTGGCCGGCGCTGTTGCGCCGGATCGTTGCGGGTGAAGATCTCGGTTTCGACGAAGCCGGGGCGGCCATGAGCGACATCATGGCGGGCCAGGCGACTCCGAGCCAGATCGCCGCTTTCCTGGTCGCCATGCGAGCCAAGGGGGAAACGGTCGAGGAAATGGCCGGCCTGGTATCGTCCATGCGTCGGGTTGCGGTGACAGTTGATGTCGGAGACGACGTGGTCGATCTGGTTGGCACAGGCGGCGACGGATTATCGACGTTCAATATCTCGACGACAGCCGCCATCATTGCGGCGGGGGCAGGCGCCCGACTCGCCAAACACGGAAACCGTGCGGCATCGTCGCGATGTGGTGCAGCTGATGTCCTCGAGGCTCTCGGCATGAACCTCGACGCCGAACCCGAAGTTGTGGCGCGCATGGTTACCGAAACGGGTTTCGGTTTCTTCTTTGCCCCCCGGTACCACCCATCTATGCGTCATGCGGGTCCGATCCGCCGGGATCTCGGAATTCCGACGGTATTCAACTTTCTCGGTCCTCTCGCAAATCCAGCAAATGCAACGCGACAGGCGACAGGGGTGGGGGTCGGCGACATGGCAGCAAAGATGGTTCAGGTTCTGGATCGCCTAGGAAGTGACCGGGCGATGGTGTTCGTCGGTCATGGCGGCATGGACGAATTGACTCTGTCCGGCCCATCACATATCTGGGAGCTCGAAGGTGGCGCGATAACAACCAGACAGGTGGCGCCTTCGGACGTAGGTCTGGATGAGGCTCCGATCGAGGCTGTGCTCGGCGGTTCGTCCGAGGAGAACAAGAACATCGTGTTGAGCATTCTGGCGGGTGAGGAAGGACCGCGACGCGACATCGCAGTTCTCAACGCGGCGGCGGCCCTGTGGGTGGCAGCCCTCGTTCCGAATCTCGCCGAAGGCGTAAAGGCCGCGCAAGTCTCGATTGATTCGCATCGTGCCTCGAACGTGCTCGCCGAATCGATCGAGATTTCCAACAGCTGAAGAAGCGAAGCCGAACAAGACCTCGATCCCGCCGTTTCGGTTATTCGGCCAGTTGGACAGTTCCCGCGGATCTCGTACCCGGCTGTTGCCCAAGTAAAACTGCGTTGAGGGTCTCTTCGAGAATCAATGCGGTCACCGGGCCCTGCACTTTGGCAACGATGATTCCGTTGGCGTCGATGAAGAACGTCTCGGGTACACCGAACACTCCGAGCTCGATCGCGGCTCTGGCATCGGGATCCATGACGTTTGGATATTCGGCACCGTACGTGTCGAGAAAACGTCGAGCATTCGACACGCTGTCCTGATATACGATGCCGACGAAATCGACTCCTTGATACGCCTCCGCCCCCGCCTGGAGAACGCCGTGCTCGGCCCGGCACGGCAGACACCAGGAGGCCCACACGTTTATCACGATGGGAGAGCCGGATAGGGCGGCAAAATCAAATGGCTCTCCGTCGATGGTTTCCAGGTTCAAGGCAGGCAACGGTTGTCCGATGAGAGGCGATTCAACGTCAAGAGGATCGTTTCCGAATCGGCTTCCTAAGACGATGCCGAGGACGATGAGAGCAAGCACTGTGAGCGATGCGGTTATTTGAATCGGCTTATTCATCGGAGCCGGTGAGGCGTTCGGCCTCGGCGAGAAGCTCATCGATCAAGGGCCGGTCCTGTTCTCCAACTGCGCCTGTGGCAAGGAGTTGATTGAGGAGTTCTCCGGCGGCGAGCCCGTCGCCTTCTGAGAGCCGGATGTTTGCCAGGAAGAACAGGGCATCAGGATTGCCTGGCAGCGCGTCGAGCGATCGTTTCAGCAAGTTCTCTGCGGCGGTATCGGCCTCCGGCCCGCCGTTCGAGGTGAACGTGATCCAGCCGAGGTTGGCGAGCGCCTCGGGGTGATTCGGGTCTCGATCGAGAATCTCCAGATAATGACCGGTAGCTGCTGGAAAATCGCCGCTCTCGAAGTAGCGCCTTGCGAGGGCAGCCCGCATGCCGATGATGTCGGGAAACTGGGCAATGGTCGCCTCCATCTCCTCATTTGAGACCGTGTCGAGGTCACGGCCCGTCTCGAGGTTGCCGGTTACGAAACCCCCTTCCGGCCGGTCCGTGATGGACTGAGTAACGAGGAAGCCGATCGCAACCAGAGCAACGATTGTTGTCGCCGTCAGCCACCAGACCCGGGGCGAGAACCCCGGCGTTTCGTTTGCCGATTCATCGATTGTGGCCAGAGCCTTCTCCAGTCGTTGCTTCTCGGCCTCGTACTGGACGATCAGCTTTGCTGCGTCTTCATCGGCTAGCTCGCCTTTCGCCAGCTGGTCCGTGACGTCATCCAGGTCTCTCGTCGCCTGGGCGAGCTGTTCCGAAAGACGCTCTCGGCCGATCACGACGGAACCCTGCGCAAGCGCACGATTGCCCACAAGCCTGCTCCGATACCGACGAGCGGGAGCAGCCAGAGCAGCAATGTGCTCCCGCTCCTGCGAGGTTTTGTGAGAACCCACTCCCCGTAGCGGTCAACGAAATACTCGAGGATCTCGTCGTCGGAGCGTCCGGCCTCCACTTGCTCCGCGATGATCACCCGCATGGTTTGAGCAACGGCTGCATTGCTATCTGCCACTGAGACCTGACATTGGGGGCATCTGACCTGGCCCGCCAATTCGAGAACCCTGTCATACGGCACTGTCGACGGTGGACCCTGCACGAGCCCGACGACGACAATCGTCGCCAGAATCGCCGTCACCGCCAGAGACATCATGCGTTTCATGCCGAGATCTATGAGACTGCAACCGGGGCGACGTCCCGCCGTGACCTCCGGCGTACGATCGTCGAGAAGGTTCCACCCATGACGATGACAAACCCGCCGACCCACATCACAAAGAGGTACGGATAACGCGAGACGTCAAGACCAACAGATCCATCCGAAGCGTCGAGCGCATTGATGCTTGCATACACATCTCCGGTGACGTCGACATGGATGCCAGGCGTGCCGACGACCGGACCCTGATTATTGAACCGGGACAGATGTGGCTCGAGCAGATCAACCGCCTCGCCCTTCCGGCGAAGTTCCAGCGTCACGCCCTGGCTGACTTTGCCAGGGAAGGTTCGTTCGAATACGCCAACGTTGGTCAATGTGAATTCGTCGATTGTGATGGTCTCGCCCACCTCGAGCACACCCGATGCCTGGATGCCGAGGGCCGATGAAACCGTGAGACCGAGGGCGAGCACGGCGACGCCGATATGGCTGATCTGCCCGCCCCAGAAGCCCGGATCACCTGCGAGGACGTGCGATGCCGCTTGCAAGCCTGGTTCGGGGCGAGCAGTGACGAGCTCTGCAAACCGTTTGGTGATCACCGCGACGATGAAGGTTGCCAGCATGATGACGACGACAACAGAAAACTCCCTTCGACCGGAAAGGACCGAGATCGCTCCAGCTGCCAGAGCGATCTGAGCCGGGATCACCAGACGTTTTTTCATGATGGGTGCACCCGCAATTCGATAGGGCGTCACGGGGCCGATGCCTATCGCGAGCAGCAGCACGTAGGAGATCGGGCTCGCAACCGCGTCGAAGAAGGGACGCCCAACCGAAACCTGATCGCCGGTAAAAGCCTCCAGCAGCATCGGGTACATCGTGCCGGCGAGAACGGCGAACGCGAACACGGTCAGAAGGAGGTTGTTGAGGAGAAACACGCCTTCTCTGCTGGCCAGCGATTCGATGCGAGGAGACTGGACGATCAGGTGTGACCGTGCTGCGAAGAGACCGAACGCCGCAAGCGAAGATCCGATCAAGAACATCAAGATGGCCGGCCCTACCGCAGATTGTGTGAAGCTGTGGACGGATGCGACGACGCCGGATCGAGTGAGGAATGTGCCGAGGATGGTTAGCTCAAACGTAGCGATCACGAGCGCAACATTCCAGGTGCGCAGCATGCCTCGTTTACGTTCGACGACGGACGAATGCAAAAATGCTGTGCCGGCCAACCAGGGGAGAAATGAGGCGTTTTCGACGGGATCCCACGCCCAGTATCCACCCCAATTCAGAACGGCATATGACCAGAGAGCCCCGAGAACGATCCCCAGCGTGAGAAATGTCCAGGCGGCCAGCGTCCAGCGTCTGGTTCTCTCGAGCCAGGCGGTCCCATTGCCGCCCGCCATCAACGTTCCGATCGCGTACGCAAATGGGACGGCGAAACCGACATATCCCAGATACAGCACGGGAGGGTGAACTGCCATCAAAATGTGATTCTGCAATAGCGGGTTCGGGCCTGGTCCATCGAGCAAGGCAACACTCGATGCAAAAACGTTCGCCGTCGTCTCGATACACCTCCCTTCGAAGACTGCCGTGCACACCTCGAACGGGTTGGCGATCGTGGCCATCATGCCAAAAAAGAACAGGCTGATGACGCCCATTGTCGCCAGCGCGAATCGCCATACCGTGTCGTTGAGGCGATCGCGTCGATACATCGCAAACGTGAAGACTGCAAGCACGAGACCCCAGAGCACAATGGAGCCCTCCAGCGCCGCCCAGGCAGTGGCAATCGCGTAGATCAGCGGGGTGCTTCGAGCGTGGTGCGCAGCAACATACGAAACCGAAAAGTCGTTTGTCAGGAGTGCCAGCTCGAGTGCTCCCATCGCCACGATCGAACCGATCAAGAGCCCCAGTACCGGCAGGCGGAGGCCCGCCTTGTCAGCTTTGAGAAATCCACGTAGGGCGATCGCACCGGACGAAATCAGAGCGAGAAGAATCCCCGAGAACCCGAAAAAGGCGCTCATGGGCTTTCTTCCTGGTAGTTCCCTTCCTCCGGAACCCGGTACTCCTCGTCGTGCTTGACGAGCATGACATCGGAGACGAAGGCATCGCCGTCCCAGGACCCTTCGACTACCACCTCGATCCCCTCCTGGAACAGCTGCGGTGGGTCGCCCTCATGGCGAACCGTCACACGGGTAATGCCATCGCTGGCGATGAAAGAGGTGCCAATCGAGAGACTCTCGATGGTCCCAGGAACCACCTCTCCTGCGAGCCGAAATCGTCTGCCGTCCGGGAAGTCAGCCCGGGTTTGGCGAGCTTCGGTCGTGGTCAGGTAGTACACCAGATTGTTGTTGAGGTTTCCGAAGAGGAGGAATCCACCTATCACGAGCAGTAGCCCAACGGCCGGAATGAGAAATGCCCGGTAGTTCGTCGTGGGAAGGGGATGCGGCGGTTCGGGGGATGTCGGTGAATCAGTCATGATGGATCGGATCGTCGCGGGTTAGGCATCGTCGTCGAGTTGACGCTGTATGCGACTGAGACGGATCCATAGCCACCCCGTCAAGCCGAACATGGCTCCGTAGACGATGGTGTAACCGGCAACTACCCACGACCACGGATTGTCGATTTGAGCAGCTTCCGTGAGCTGGGTGAGGGCATGCAAGGAATCAGCCATCAGGTAGGTCCAGATTTGGAACAGAAACGGCATCGCCCGCAACTGCGGAACTACGTAGTCCCCGAAGTCGAAGAGCTTCCTCGGCCTCGAGGAGAGCCTTGCGGCGGGAGGTGAGACCGATGTAAACGATCGTGAACGCAAGCACACTCACCCAGAGCGAAAGGCGCAACGCCGGATCGATCGAATCCCTGCTCGACTGCTGGTGGAGCGTCACCCACCAGTCGACGGATTTATACACGACCGCAACCTGGAAAGCCGCAATAACGCCAACTATGGCGGAGCGGCGGGCCCGGTCGATGGGATCAGGAGTTGCTCGTCTCAGAGCCAGATACCCGAGATAGATCACGAACAACAGCGCCGTGCTCACGAGCCGTGCGTCCCAGGTCCAGAACACCCCCCATGTGGGTTTGCCCCAAATCATGCCCGAGGCGAGGGCGGTTCCTGTGAAAAATACTCCGACAAATGCGCTGGCCGCCGCAGTGGTATCCCAACCCATCTTGCGCGTTCGCAGCCAGGCCACACTCGAGATGGCGGTGACCCCAAAAGCCAAAAAGGCGACCCATGCGCTCGGGACATGGACATACATCAATCGTTGAACGTCTCCCTGCAACTTGTCTGCAGGAACCGTCATGGCTACAACGATGGCCAACACGATTCCGGCGACAGCTATCCCGTCGAGTTTCCTGACCGGAGCAGACCCCCCTCTTCCGGGGCTCCCGGAATCCTGCGTGTCGGCGCTTGTTTCGGAATCGGTAGTCATGGTTGTTTTCGTGTGGGGCTTCCGCTCGAAACTCGATTATCGGTTATGTGTGTTCATGGTTGATCCGGTGTTTTTGCGGCGGGCCGAGCATCATCACAGCACGCCGGTCCGGCTTCCCGTACGTGTCTTTCCGTATGTGGTCAGAGATCGTCAATGGGGCCCGCCAGGACCACCACGGCGATGCCCAAACCTAGGTTCACGGCAAGCAGTAGTAGTAGCCAGGGAAGGATACCCCGTCCATACGTTGTGGCCTCAAGAGCATTCGTGGCGGCAATCAGGAGTGGGATCGACCCCGGAACGATGAGGATCGCCGAGAGTGATGTTCGGGCGTTGAGGCTGCTGGTCACGGCATTGACCAGAGATCCGAGCAAACCCA
>JABDOU010000175.1 GCA_013043085.1 Acidimicrobiia bacterium | reverse complement strand
TGATGGCACGGTACACGGCAACAATCAGAACTCCCTGGTCACCTGAAAAAGCTTTCAGCTACATGTCTGACCTTCGCAATTTCGAAGAATGGGATCCAGGAGTCAGTTCGTCGAAGCTGGTCGAGGGTGACGAGCCGGGCTCTGATGCGGCCTACGACGTGAAGGTGAGCGGCACCGAATTGCGTTATGAGACCAGAGAATTTGACCCTCCTCGTCGAACGGTGGTAGAAGCCAGGACCGCGTTGCTTCGTAGCTACGACATCATCGAGGTGACTGCTGCCCCGGGCGGAACCGAGGTGCTGTACGATGCCACGCTCGAGCTCAACGGGCCTCTCCGAATTGCCGACCCGATTCTCGGACTGTTCTTCAAACGGATCGGCGACAAAGCGGCCGGGGGTATGCAGAACATTCTGGAAGGCGAGCGCATCGAATGAAATCCATGTTCACCGAGTTCCTGGACAGTGCACTAGAAGGAACTGTGGTGGCGAGCTTCAGCAAACTCGGTTATGAGGCTCGCCAGAACCTGCACGACTGGGAACCGGTCGACACCCATCTGGGCGGACAGTCAGCTCTTGTCACGGGCTCGACGAGCGGTCTCGGCAAGGCCATCGCCGAAGGACTGCTCACGCTCGGCGCTGAGGTTCATGTCACGTCCAGGAGCAAGGAGCGTGCAGCCGAAACGGTTGAGGCTTTGAACCAACAGGGTTACGAGGGCCGCGCCGTGGCGCATTCTCTTGACACCGGCGACTTCGAATCGATAGTCGCTCTGGTCTCGGAGATGACAGCTCTTCCCAATGGTCTGGACATGCTGATCAACAATGCAGGAGCGCTGTCGCCGGAGTATCGCACAGATGCTCGAGGGACCGAGCTGACTGTGTCTACCCACCTGATCGGTCCGTATCTTCTCACGACCCGCCTTCGGCCCCATCTCACCGAAGGATCTCGCGTGGTTTTCATGTCCTCAGGAGGAATGTATACGCAGGGGCTCGATGTTGATCACATCGAGATGTCAAAAGAGCACTACCGGGGTGCGGTTGCCTACGCACGGGCAAAACGTGGTCAGGTGGAGATGGTCACCCACCTGGCTCCGCAGTGGGCGCCCTCGGTGATCATGCATTCTGTGCACCCGGGCTGGGTAGATACCGCCGGCGTCGATGCGGGTATCCCTGGATTCGGAAAACTCATGGGGCCCATCCTCAGGACCGCTGAACAGGGTGCCGACACGACAATCTGGCTTGCGGCAACCGGCGGTGGGAAGGCTGATGCAGGCCAGTTCTGGTTGGATAGAGAGCCGCGGCGAACCGTGTACTGGCCGGGCACAGGTACCACTGAGGCGGAGCGACGCCGGTTGATCGACTGGCTAGATCGGATGATCGAACCGGCGCTCTCCTGATTATCCCTTTTGTAACCGGTCAATCTGGCGGGAAGTGAAGGCGCAGTTCAGGCTCGCCCGTGGCATCGTCGACGTGCTCTTCGACGAGTTCAAAGCCGTACTTCTCGTAAAACCGGCGACCCGCAGTATTGGCTTCGAACACATTCAACTCGAGGAACGGTCGAGCATCGCTGGCAGCATCCATCAGAGCTCGGCCAATCCCGTTGCCCTGATAATCGGGATCCACGAAGATCGCGCCCACCTCATTGCCGATCAGAGAGAGAAAGCCAACAACCCGGCCGTCGCTCTCAAAAACGGTAGTTTCTGCGATCGGGATCCACTCGTCGGCAATGGCCTTTTGTTCCGCCTCGAAAAACTGATCTGAAAGAAACGAATGCGCTTCACGTGAGGCGCGATACCACACGTCGAGCAATCCGGTCAGATCGTCGTCTTTATAAGGGCGAAGCATCACCGAATAAACGCTAGGCCGATTCCACAGTTTCTGCTGGATAGTTCGGGGGACTCAGTGTTTTGGTGGCAGAGCTGTTGCAAAGTTGGTGCCCAGTTCGACCCAGCGGGCCAAATTCTGATCGGTCTTGAGCCCATCGGGGTCGATGCGAAGCCATCCACGCAGGTTGCGACCACGCATCTCTGCGAACCTCGCGGATCCCTTGGCAACACAGGCCTGCGCCACATCATGATCGGTGCGCACCATGAGACCGCCTTTGCCACTGACGACGACCGCCATGTGGCCGCCTACGAGAAAGGCCAGTCCGCCGAACATTGCTTGCTCGCTGAACGTGCGGTCCCCCGGCAGCAGCTGTCGGACCCGTTCGGCGAGTTGATCGTCGTAGGCCACGTTGCCCGGCGCCCCCGTTCGTTCCCGTAGTAGCCGATAAGGCGAGCATAATCCAGAACCGCTACGCTTGCCGCCCGTGCATATTCCACTCGTTACGCTGATCGTGTCGGCATATGACCCGGCGATCGAGTTCTTTTGTGACGTCCTTGGATGTGAGCTGGTCGAAGATTCTCCTTCCACGACGAACGATGGACGCCCCAAGCGTTGGGTGGTGGTCAGGCCGCCCGGGGCGGAGACCGGTCTGCTACTCGCCAAAGTCGATGGCGATCAACAGGAGCAAGCCGTCGGCAACCAAACGGCCGGCAGGGTCGGCTTCTTCTTGCGCGTCGATCAATTCGATGAGACGTACGCGAGACTGCTCGCCGCCGGCGTGAAAACGTACGGGGAACCCCGGATGGAGCCCTACGGAATGGTGGTCGTTTTTGAGGATCTGGAGGGTAACAAATGGGATCTCCTCGGCTCTGACAAACCGAATGCGGCCGACCAATGAATTAACTGCAGGCCGTGATCCGCGATACGCCGTTGCCGTGAACCCGGTTGTTGTGGTGGCCAACCTATGACAGCAGGTCGCTCTGGCCCCGAGTCCCTGTCTCCATTGCTCGGTGGATTTCTGGGTGCTGGTGACCTGGAAGCAGCTGTTGACCTCTACGAGTCTGATGCGCCTTCATCGAACTCGACGGTGTTGCACGTTCACGATCTCAGATTCGTGCAGCACATGAGAGGTTCATCGCGAATGAGCTCACGTTGAAACTCCACAATTACGTTTGATTCGAATTCGAGGACCTTGCCCTGGTGCATTGGTCTTGGACTGTCACGCGATGGGACGGATCGGAGATCTGCGGTACCAGTGCCGAGGTTCTCCGACGTCAACCAGACGGAAGCTGGAAGTTCATCATCGACAACTCAGATGGGGCATCAATGATTGGAGCCCTCCAGGAAGCAAGCACGCATCGTCCAGGTGATCCGCATGTGAACAGTCGGTTCTAAGCTTCGAGCGAGGCGAAGACGCGGCTGCTTGCACCAGCGAGCGTAGCGAAGGAGAACCATATGAGCGACATGACCGATGTAGGACCAGCTTCGGAGTTGCCGCCTGGCAAGGTCACCGGCGCAGGCAAATATGCCGTTGGCAACGCAGATGGCACACTGTTCGCTGTAACCCGACGCTGTCGTCACCTGTACGCCGATCTGGCAGGCGGATCGATTGACGAAGACGGATGCCTGGTATGTCCCTGGCATGGTTCGAAGTACGACGTCGAAACCGGCAGGATGGTGCTAGGTCCTCAAGGGATCTTCGCCAAAGTCCCCGGTCTGGACGCTGCGTTCAAGGCTCTCACCCTCATTGTCCCTCTTGGGCGAGGCGATGTTGTGGAGCGCGACGGCGAGATCTACGTCGAATAGTCGAAGATCGGTTTCGTGTGAAACGGAGATGATGCCGGCAGTCCCTAGCGTTCCGGATATCTGAGCAGAGAGGGCTTCGAGATGTTGGTCGATCTGGGTGAGATGATTCATGTGATCGAACGTCGGCGATTCGAAGGCGATGTCCGCCGACACTTTTTTGGGGTGGTCGAGGGTGTCAGCGACCAGGCTGTACGACTCAGCGGATACCTGTTCGTGTTCGTTCCCGGGTCCAGTTCCTTTTCCAAGAGCAAGGAACGACGTACTCGCATCATCCCACTCGTATCGAGCGGTGTGATCCTCAATGTCGCTCCTGCCGACACTGTGCTCGAGGAGGTCAAATACGTTGAAACGAACGGGCGTCTGTCGGTCACCGACGGTGGAGTCTTCAGTCTCGATATCAACGAGTTCAGCAGCTTTCGCTGATCGCTAACAGGAAGCGATCTTTAAGGCCTTGCGACGAACTCGACCGATGTGTAGCCGGCAAGCATCAGCAGATTCTCGACGACAGTCCTGGCGTTGCGGTCTGCTCGCTGCAAGATGTTTTGTTCCAGCGCCCTATCGACCAGAATCTGTTCAGCCACCTGGCGGGCGTCGGACTCCAACTGCGGATCACCTTTCGTGAACAGACCCGTATCGCGATCGAACACCTGGGTTGCGTCGTTGTCGGTCGCTACATACTGAATCTCGGCATTCGGCAGTTGTACGGTGACCGCACCGGTTTCGGGATCGACCTCGAAATCGGATGTCGTCAGCCCGGAGAGATCCACTCCCGCACCGACCTCTGCGACCACCATCATCACGATCTTGTCTCCGGTAGCCCAGTTCAACCATCCGGCGTCGTTGCCTTTCTCGATGAGTGTTGACTCGACCATTTCTACCGTTGTCAGCTCGGCTACATCCCGAACCGACTGCACAACCGTGGTCCCCACCTCCGTATACGGTTCCGGACCGGCGAACGGATTCAACTCGGCCAGTATCAGGCCGATCAGAAATGCTGCGATCATGCCGAGGATGGCGACCGTCGAAACGGAAAGCTTGTTCATAGCCAGCCAAGATAGCGTTGTAGGTCAACGGACCGATGTTGCTGCCCTGTGATTGCATGACGATCCGGGTAGCGGTTGATCC
>JABDOU010000167.1 GCA_013043085.1 Acidimicrobiia bacterium | reverse complement strand
GGTCGAGGTCGTCCATAGCAGCAGGCTAGCGATTCGGTCCCACCGTCCTCCGCCGGCCCGCTAGCGTTGAGTTTCGGAGGTAGACGCATGGAATTGATCGAGCATTGGATCGGCGGCACATCGACTTCGGGCTCAGGTGACCGGCGCGGACCCGTATACAACCCTGCCACAGGAGCCCAATCCGCCGATGTAGTGATGGCCTCAAAGCAGGATGTCGAGACGGCGGTGCGAACGGCAAAAGAAGCCTTTGAAACATGGAAAGATTCTTCCCTGACCGCGCGCCAGAACATCATGTTCGCCTTCCGAAATCTGATCGTCGAACACAAGCTGGACATTGCCAGAGCCCTCACTGCCGAGCACGGCAAGACCATCGACGACGCTCTCGGAGAAGTCCAGCGCGGTCTGGAGGTGATCGAGTTCGCCTGCAATATCGCGCACCTGCTGAAAGGCGACTACTCCCAGCAGGTCTCGCGGGGGGTCGACACCTACACGGTGCGCCAGCCCCGGGGCGTTGTAGCTGGAATCACGCCGTTCAACTTCCCGGCGATGGTGCCCATGTGGATGTACCCCATGGCGATCGCCTGCGGAAACACATTCGTTCTCAAACCGAGCGAGAAGGATCCGTCTGCCTCGCTGTTGGCCGCCGAGCTCTTTCAAAAGGCCGGTCTTCCCGACGGCGTACTCAACGTGCTCCACGGCGACAAAGAAGCCGTCGATGGCCTTCTCGAACATCCCGACATCGCTGCGATCAGTTTCGTGGGGTCGACTCCCATCGCCCGGTACATCTACGAGACGGGGACCAGAAACGGCAAGGTGGTGCAGGCTCTAGGTGGCGCCAAGAACCACATGATCGTTCTGCCTGACGCCGATATGGATCTGGCTGCCGATGCTGCGGTATCGGCCGGGTACGGATCGGCAGGTGAACGGTGTATGGCCATATCCGTTGTCGTCACGGTCGGCGACGCGGCCGATCACCTTCTTCCCAGGGTGCAGGAGCGGATTGACGCACTCAAGGTGGCGCCTGGCGACGAGGAAGGTGCTGAGATGGGGCCTCTCGTGACCGGGATGCATCGCGACAAGGTTGCTTCCTACATTGCGGCCGGCGAGGCGGCAGGGGCGACCCTCGTTCGCGACGGTCGCACTGCCGATGTTCCCGCCGAAGGCTTTTTCCTCGGACCGACCTTGTTCGACAACGTCAAGCGAGATATGTCGATCTACACCGATGAGATCTTCGGCCCGGTGCTGTCGGTCGTTCGCACCGAGAGCTACGAAGAGGCGATTCAGATGATCAACGACAATCCGTATGGCAACGGGACAGCAGTCTTCACGAACGATGGCGGGGCGGCTCGCAAATTTCAGGAAGAGATCCAGGTCGGAATGGTCGGCATAAACGTCCCGATTCCTGTTCCGCTCGCCTTCTACTCATTCGGAGGGTGGAAGCACTCGAACTTCGGCAGCCACGGGATATATGGGCCGGAAGGCATCCATTTCTACACCCGCCAGAAGGTGATCATCAGCCGTTGGCCCGACCCCATCCATCGCGGCGTCGATCTCGGATTCCCCCAACACGGCTAAACAAACAGCTCAAACAGCGCCAAAACTCCCAACCAATCCGCTCACTCGGCCCCCCAACATCCGATGAGCAGGAGTTTCGAGCAGCTCATGCTGCTCGAAATCTCCAAACGAACTCTGCCTAGTCGGCGCTGCCGACTAAGCAGAGTTCGCGGCGTCCCCGCAAACGGTTTCTACGATCAGACGCGTGACCGTGTAGGGGTCACAGTTGGCGTTTGGCCGCCGATCTTCGATGTAGCCCTTGCCTTCTTTTTCGACCTGCCAGGGGATCCGGATCGACGCACCGCGATCGGAGACGCCGTATGAGAAGGTGTCCCAGCGTTGGGTCTCATGATGACCGGTGAGCCGTTGTTCGATCCCGTCGCCGTAGTTGGCCACGTGCAATTCGGCGTTCTTGCCGAGCGCCTCACACGCTGCGATAACAGCGTCGTAGCCGCCGTCAGACCGCATCTGCTTCGTAGAGAAGTTGGTGTGACAACCGGCCCCGTTCCAGTCGCCTGCAATCGGTTTGGGGTGAATTGAAGCATCGACATCGTGATCCTCGGCTATGCGGTAGAGCAACCAGCGGGCGAGCAGAATCTGGTCCGCGACGTCGACCGGGTCGGCCGGGCCGATCTGAAACTCCCACTGCCCCATCATGACCTCGGCATTGGTACCCGAGATGTCGAGACCGGCCTCGATGCAAGCCTGCGAGTGGTGATCGACGACATCGCGTCCAAAAATATCGGCAGAACCGACACCGCAGTAATAGGGGCCTTGAGGTGCCGGGTACCCACCTTTCGGGAATCCGTACGGATGTCCATCTTCGAGAAACGTGTACTCCTGCTCGAGGCCAAACCACGATTCGTAATCCGCGAATTTCTCGGCCGCCTCGACGCACGCCCTGCGAGTGTTGGACTCGTGTGGTGTCAGGTCCGTGTTCAGACACTCGCACAGCACCAGCACGTCATTGCCGCCCCGGATGGGATCAGGCACGACCTTGACCGGGTTGAGAACCACATCAGATGCGCTTCCGGCGGCCTGATTGGTACTGGATCCATCAAAGCCCCAGATGGGAGGCTCAACGCCGTCTGGAATGACCTTGGTCTTTGACCGGAGCAGCGGTGTCGGTTTCGTACCGTCACTCCAGATATACATTGCCCGATAGCTCACAGGCATCCTTTCGTAGCGCGATAGGTGTGGCCGCAATGATGCTAGAGCTGCAATACCCGGCGGTTAGAAGAGTATGAACGCTTTGTTACGGCATTGCCCGCCCGGTTGCCTCGCATGGACGAACAGGTCCGGAGGATCCAGATAGATTGGACGGCTCCATGGATGTCGTCCCCGCCCTCGCCCCCCGCCGCAAAGCCATCATCGACGGCATGAGGGCCATTGCCCCCCTCATCGTCCCGGGCCTCCCGTTCGGATTGGTCCTTGGGGTGTTGATCGCAGACTCCAATCTGGTGGACAACCTCGCCGGATGGTCTTCGAGCTGGATCATCTTTGCCGGTTCTGCGCAGTTCGCCGGGATCCTGGTGCTGCAGGCCGGTGGCGGCTTGCTGCTGACGGTTCTCACAATCATTGTTGTCAACGCCCGCCACGTCATGTACAGCGCCGCGCTTGCCGGTCGATACGCAGCCGCGCCCCGATGGTTCAAGATCGTTGGTCCGTATGTTCTGGTCGATCAGGCATTCGCCGTTGCCGATCAGCTTCCGCCGAACACCGGCCTCGAGTACCGGATGTGGCATCACCTGGGAGCCGGGTTCACGGCCTGGACACTGTGGCAATCCTGGGTAGCGATCGGAATCTTCGCAGGGGCCTCGATCCCCGAAGAGTGGTCACTCGACTTCGCCGTCCCTCTCCTCTTCCTCGGCCTGCTCGTACTTGTGCTTCGAAACCGGCCCGCGATAGTTGCCGGGTTGGTTGGTGGATTCGTGGCTGTCGCCAGCAACGGGTTCCCGAGCCGACTCGGTTTGCTGATCGGCGGCCTGGCCGGGATGGCCGCAGGTGGTATCGCAGAATGGCTCGAAGAAAGGAGAGTCACACAGTGACGACATGGCTGGCATTCATCCTCGGCGGTCTCGGAACGTACCTGATGCGATTCAGTTTCATCGGGATCATGGGCGACCGCTCCATGCCTGCTCCAATCGAACGAGCACTCAACTATGTCGGACCTGCCGTCTTCGCCGCGATCGTCTTCCCCGCCGTGCTTGGCAGCGCGGGGATCGCCAGACTGTGGAATCCCGATCCGCGATTGATCGCAGCGATCGTCGCCGGATATATCACATGGCGAACGAGAAACATTCCCTTGATGCTCGGCGTCGGAATGGTCATGCTCTGGCTTCTGCAGTGGTCAGGGTGGTTCGGCTAACCCTCAGCAACCAGTTTCTCCAGAAGCAGCTCCGGAAAATCTCGCTCGAGCGCTGCCAGTGCATAAGAACTGTCGAAGAGCGCAAGCAGCTCGCCGTCGCGACGCTCAACCACCTCTGCGCTCCGTCGCCCCTTGAGGAAATCGGCCGATTCGGCATTGGTTCGCCTGGCGAGTGTGAATGAGGTTGGCCTGAGAACCACCGGAGCTCCAAATTCGTTTTCGAGCCGGTGACTGGCAACCTCGAACTGCAGCGGTCCGACGGCCCCGAGTATCGGCTCCAGATCTCCCACCCCGGCTCGCCGCAACACCTGGACGACACCTTCTTCATCGAGCTGGGCGATTCCGGAGCGGAACTGCTTCGACCGGGACGTATCGGCAACCCTGGCCAACCTGAAATGATTCGGCGCGAACGTCGGGATCTCGGGCCACGCAACCGGCTCATCGAGGAACACGGCGTCGCCCACCCGGAAATCGTTTGCGTTCACCAACCCGACGACGTCGCCGGGAAAGGCCTCATCGACCGTCTGACGCTCCTGGCCTTGAACCGAGTGGGCGTATTTGGTCGCGAACGGCTTGCCGGTCGGTCCGTGGGTTACCACCATCCCCCGTTCGAAACGGCCGGAGCATACGCGCAGAAAAGCGATTCGGTCGCGATGCGCCTTATCCATATTCGCCTGAACCTTGAAAACGAGCCCACTGAATGGAGCGTCGAGTGGACGGGGTTTGCCGTCCACGTCGACGCGCGGTCCCGGGGACGGCACGACGTCGGCGAGGCCTTCCAGCATCATTCGGACACCGAAGTTCGTGAGCGCCGACCCGAAGTACACCGGCGTCTGATAACCCGAGACAAACCGCTCGTTGTCGAAACTACGTCCCACGGCGTCGAGAAGCTCGATACCGTCGGTCGCCGCGTCCCAATCCTCACCCTCCTCGGAAGCCGCTATCCGGGAAGGCACGACTTCTTCGGGAGCAACCGTGGCGCCCCGATCCGTTCTGGTGTAACGAACAAAATCGCCAGAGCGACGGTCGATGACTCCTTTGAAGTTGCCTGCATAACCGACCGGCCACGTGACCGGAGCCGGTTCGAGGACGAGGACCTCTTCGATCTCATCCAGGAGCTCGAGCGCGTCCAGCCCTGGTCGATCCCACTTGTTGATGAAAGTCACGATCGGGATCTCTCGATCCCGACATACCTCGAACAGTTTCCTGGTTTGTGGCTCTATGCCTTTGGCGGCATCCAGCACCATGATCGCCGCATCGGCGGCAGCCAGCACGCGAAACGTGTCCTCTGAAAAGTCCCTGTGGCCAGGTGTATCGAGCAGGTTCATCACCTTGCCGTCGTACGGAAACTGGACAACCGTGGAAGTGATGGAAATACCCCGCTGTCGTTCCATGTCCATCCAGTCCGATGTTGCTGATCGCCGGCCCTGTTTTGCTTTCACCGAGCCTGCTCCCGCGGTCAGGAAACCGGAGTACAGCAGGAGCTTCTCCGTGAGCGTTGTTTTGCCTGCATCCGGATGCGAAATAATCGCAAACGTGCGGCGTCGTTCGGCCTCTTCAAGGGGGGACATGGCCGTAAGTATGGTTCGCATGGCCGAAGATGCGTCAACCGGGGTGGGGACCGAACCCCGTGGCCATCTTCTAGGGTGGGCACGTGACGTTCATCCTGATCAGCAACGATGACGGCATCGACTCGCCGGCCTTGCCGCCGCTGGCCCGTGCGATGGCAACCGTGGCCGACCGGGTCGAAGTTGTTGTGCCGGACGGCGAACGGAGCTGGATCAGCAAGGCGATTACTCGCTTCGACGATATTCGGGTGCAGCAGGTCACGATAGAAGCGATCCCCATGACAAGCGTCACCGGAAGCCCGGCCGATTGTGTCCAGCTGGGCGTGCACAATCTCTTCGATCAACGACCCGACCTGGTGGTGACCGGGATCAACATCGGGAGCAACTACGGGTCTGCCTTCACTGTCGGAAGCGGGACCGTCGGGGCAGCCCTGGAGGGGGCCATATCGGGGATCGACTCGGTAGCCCTCTCCGCCACGAGCTTGGGCGAGTCGTTTCGCGATTGGGCGACGCGGATGCGACGTTCCGAATCTGAACCCATCTGGGCACGCCTCGCCGACGTCGGGCGGGCAATCGTTGCCGATGTGCTGGAGCATGGTCTCGGCGATCTGGTTGACGTGCTTTCGGTCAACATGCCGGACAACGCGACGCCGGACACGCCGAGACTGGTGACTTCACTTGCAGTAACTCATTACCAACGCCTCTTCCAAGAACACGGTGAGGGTCTTTACCGCCATGATTGGATTTCCAACAGCATCGACCATCGGGGAGATCCGAAAGGCACCGAT
>JABDOU010000132.1 GCA_013043085.1 Acidimicrobiia bacterium | reverse complement strand
AGCTGAACACCGGCTTCGGCAGCCGCCGCGATCAATGACGCCCCGGAGGTTGCGATGAGCTCCTTGTTGGCAGTCACCACAGGTTTACCTGCCCTCAGGGCGGCCATCACGAGCTCGCCTGCCGGCTCGCGCCCTCCCATTATCTCAACTACGAGCTCAACGTCAGGATGGTTGACAACTTCCATCGGATCGGCCGTCAGCATCGCGGGCGATAGCGAAAAGCTCCGCTCCTTGTCGATTGATCGGACGGCCACTTTGACGACCTCGAGACTCAGACCGGTTTTGGTGGTAATGACTTCCCGGTCATCGATGAGCCGCTTGATCAGCGATCCACCTACGACGCCGGCACCGAGGATGCCTATTCCGATCTTGTTCATTCGGCGACTTTACCTGCGACGCCTCAGAGGACGTCGCGGGCAGTCAGATCCTCCAACGTCTCGCGGCGCATGAGCAAACGACTGGTTCCGTCCTCCACCAGCACTGCAGCCGGACGCGGCAGCCGGTTGTAGTTCGACGCCATGCTGGCCGTGTACGCACCCGTCGCGGCAACCGCCACGAGATCTCCCGACCGGATGTCGTCAGGCAGAGAGGCGCGCTCGCGCACGAGATCTCCCGACTCACAGTGCTTCCCAACGACCGTGACCGCTGCGAGATTGTCGGATCCGTGGCGGTTGGCGAGGATGATCTCGTGTTCTGCCCCATAGAGCGCCGGTCGAATATTGTCGCTCATTCCCCCATCGACACTCACATAGGTTCGCAAGCCAGGGAGATGTTTGACAGTCCCTACCTCATAGACGGTGATGGTGGCCGGAGCGATGAGAGCCCGTCCGGGCTCTATTGCTAGTTGCGGCTCGGGGAGACCGTGGTCTGCGCACGCCTCGACGAGAGCCGCATGGACCGCCTGGCCATATTGTGCGATGCTCACCGGGCGGTCTTCGTGGTTATACGGAATCCCCATTCCACCGCCGACATTGAGCTCGCCGATCGTGACACCGTGCTCATCCCTGATTGCAGCCATCAGCTCGACCAGGACTTCTGCATTTGCCTCGAAGGCGTCTGTTCCGAATATCTGCGAACCGATGTGGGCATGGAGTCCGGCAACTTCAACCTTCTCGAGCGTCAGCGCCTTACGCACCGCCTCGGCTGCGAGGCCAAGCGACATCGTGAAACCGAACTTCGAGTCATCGTGGCCGGTCCGCACGTACTCGTGCGTGTGGGCGTCGATCCCGGGCGTGATCCTCAACCAGACCTTGAAGACATGTTCGACCCTTCGGCCAACTTCCTCGAGCCGATCAAGCTCTTCAAACGAGTCAACCACCACGCGCGCAACACCGTGGCGGGCCGCCATCTCCAACTCCGGAACCGACTTGTTGTTGCCGTGGAAGACGATCCGATCCCCTGGAACTCCCGCCAATTGCGCCGTGTAGAGCTCGCCAGCGGAGGCAACGTCGATCCACAATCCTTCTTCCGCGGCGATTTTCATGAGACCCGCGGTTGGCCAGGCCTTGGATGCATACGCCACCCACGCCGAGGCAAAGGCCTCTTGATAGTCGCGACACCGATTCCGAAAATCATCTTCGTCAACTATCCAAAGAGGGGATTCGTAATGGTCAACGAGTTCGGTAACAGGAATACCAGCAATCGTGAGGCGACCGTCGGCATCGCGGTCACTCGTCGTCGGCCATGGCGCACCGATCACATGCGCTCCGGAATCTGGATACCCAGGAGATCGAGCAGCAAGGTGATGAGGGCCAGAGACATCGCAACCAATCGCAACCATGATTGCCGAAGATGCTCGTCTGCTTCGCTCAGAATATGGTGACTCTCGTAGAAGCGGCTGTAGGTGGCAACGAGCTCAAATGCATATTCAGCAAGGTGATTAGGAGCACGCTGGGAGATCGCCCGGTCAAACACGTTCGGAAACCTCAGGATTTGCAACATGAGATTGCGGTCCGCTTCGTCAATCGGCGGGACGATCCTGCCTGGCTCGAACCCTTGCTCACCGGCCTTGCGGAGAATCGATGTCATGCGGACCGCGCCGTACAGGAGATAGGGGCCGGTTTTGCCTTCGAATGAGGTGAAGCGATCAAGGTCGAAGACGTAATTCGACATCCGATGGTTGGAGAGATCACCGTACTTGAGAGCGGCCAGGCCGACGCGACGAGCGATATCGTTGCGTTCAGCTTCTTCATAGTCGGCAGCCATGCCCGCTTCGTCCAATCGGGCCCTGGCCGCGTCGGACACCATGTCGATCAGGTCTTTTAGTTTGAGGATGCCGCCTTCCCGAGTTTTGAACGGTTTTCCGTTCTTGTCGTTCATCGTTCCGAATCCCACATGCTCCAGCTCAACCCCGGATGGCGCCACGCCGGCCCTGCGTGCGGCCCTGAAGACCTGTTCAAAATGCAAAGCCTGCCGAGCGTCAACCACATAGAGAATCAGATCCCGATGCAACTCCTGCACGCGAGCCTCGATCGTGGCCACGTCCGTCGTCGTATAGAGATAGGCACCATCGGACTTGGAGAGAATCAATGGCGGAATTTCCTTCGTGTCTCCTGGTTCGGCGACCTCAACCACCAGAGCTCCATCCGAATCGGAAGCTACTCCGGCAGATATCAAACCTTCGATCAGCGGCCCGACCCGATCGTGCACCGTACTCTCGCCGTGCCACAGGTCGAACGTAACGCCAAGCTCTTCAAAATCCCGGCCTTGCGATACCTGTGACACCTTTGCAAAGTGGTTCCAGAGTGCCCGGTATCCCGGACGACCCTGTTGTAGTTCCAGCGTTGCCTGACGGGCGCGTTCGGCTTCTTCCGCATCTTCTTTGCAGCGCGCGGCCACAGCCGGATACATCTCCTGGAGGTCGTCGAGGGTCACGGGACTCTCCTCTGGATACTCCCCGGAATAGGCATCGTCGAAATACACGAGCTCAGGCATCCGACGCTCGACTTCAATGATCAGCTGGCCCATTTGCGTACCCCAGTCCCCCACGTGAATGTCTGTGAGAACGTCGTGACCTGCGAAGCGCATCATCCGCTGCATGGAATCGCCGATGATGGTGGAGCGAAGGTGCCCGACATGCATGGCTTTGGCAACATTGGGACCGCCGAAGTCGACGAGGACCGCGCGCGGCTCGGCGGTCGAGGCGTTGAATCGTTCGTCCACCTCATTCAATTGATCCGCAAGAGCCTGATCTGTGAGGTTGATGTTTATGAATCCAGGGCCGGCAATGGTGAGCGGTTCGAGCATCGTCGTTTCACCGACCGCATCGATGACATCCTGCGCCAGCTCTCGAGGGTTTCTCCCCGCTGCCTTTGCAGCAGACAGGGCCCCGTTGCATTGGAATTGTGCGAGATCAGGACGGTCCGATTCGGTGACGATCCCGGCTTCTCGATCGAGCCCCAGCTTTTCGAATGCATCGCCAAACAGCTGTGAGAGGGTGGCCAGGATCATCGGAACAAGGCTACTAACGCTCACTCACTCTTCACCGTCGGGCGAAAAGAACGGGAACCTCGTGGCTTGTCGGAAATGTGGTACGTTCGACGAAGACGAATGCAACGATGAAGAGACGACTTGGCGAAATCCTGATTGCAGCTGCGCTCCTCGCCGGCTGCGGTGCGACCCCCCAGCCAACAAGCAGCGAACCCGTTGATCTGCGGTGCCACGAGCTGATCGACCACATCAACGCACCTCCCGAAACGTACAACGTGGTGGCCGACGTAGTCGCTTTCAACCCCGCTCAATTGAGCGTATCCAGCCCGCCCGGTGACCCAGACGGCCGGTTATGGGCGAAGGACGGGCTGGTCATCCGGGCCGGAGCCCAGTTCGAGATACTCGCGCCGACGAGCACCGGGGAGGACCTGACATTCGGCTGGGGTTCAATCGATGGGGTCAGCGCTCTCCGGGTGCCGGCCTGCGAGTTTCGCGGTAGTGATTGGATGGTGTTCGCCGGCGGATGGACCCCCCGCGAACGTGGTTGCTACGACGTTTTCGTCCGGGTAGGCGGAGTGATCGAGTCCGTACAGATGGCGATAGGAGCACCTTGCGACCCGCAAACGTGAGTGGAGCTACGGCACCGACGGGACGCATGGCACTGACGGGCTACAGCTACTGAAGCATTGCATGCAGCTACCCGGCTTGTGCCAGCCCGGTTTGCCAGCCCGGTTTGCCAGCCCGGTTTGGTCGCTACCAGGACTGAGGTGCGTCGCTGGCGGGAAAAGACTCTTCGCCCCACTCATCGACAAGGCCCGTTCCGTCCGGGGCTCGTTGGCTACTGCGGTCGGCGTCCTCAACCACGCCCTGATGCCGTTCCCGGTCCCCCTGGTAATTCGAGTGGTCATTCGACTGGATATTCGATTGTCCGTCGGAATTCTGGTCGGCGTCGGAAAGGGCGGAATTGGCCGCGCGCCGCTCATCCAGAAGTCTTTTCGACCTGACAGCGATCTCCTTTGCGGCGATCCCGGCGACCGTGACGGCTGCAGCTTTGGCAACCCATGTGAATACTTTCGAAAACATGTGACCTCAGAGTCTGGTTACCCGGTACTCGACCTGGTAAACCCAAATATTTGTCCCCATCGTTCGCTGAACTGTCACGCCGTTCGCCAGCCCACTTTTTTCCTCAGGCACTTTCTTTCCTCAGGCACTGAGCCAGCCGTTGCGTCAGACGTAACGTCAGACATTGCGTCTTATCATTTCCTGATGCGACAACGCAGTCGGCGTCGCCGCGCCCTCGGCAGGATTCGAACCTGCGCACCCGGCTCCGGAGGCCGGCGCTCTATCCCCTGAGCTACGAGGGCTGAATGCGTGAGTCTAGATGGCGAGCGATCGGTCATCGGGGGCCTAAGTTTTTGTTGTGAAACCTTGGTTCGGGTCGATGATGCTTCTCCTCGTTTCGTCCCTCATCGGATGCAGCGGTGATGCAACCGGTCCGGAAGAAACAGTTACATCGATCGTTGCAGCCGGACGTGAACTCCTCGAGCCAGAGGTGGTCATCTCTGAGGTGTTCTTCGGACAGGACGGTTACGTCGCCGTCACCAACCACGGCGAGGGTGATGCCGTGTTGGATCGATGGGAGGTCTGTCAGTCTGCCTCATGTTTCTCGATCCCCAACATGACACTCGACTCCGGTGACACCGTGGTCTTCGCAGCAGATGAATCCGGTGGGATCGAAGACAACATCGTCGACATGCGTCTCGGGGCAGGCGATCTCGTCGCCGCCGCGGGAGAGATCGCGTTGTATTCGGGCACCGATCCGAAACAGCTCGTCTCATATGTCATGTGGGGACGGGATGACCAGCCACGGTCTGCGGCGGCAGTCGAGGCCGGGCTGTGGTCAGGCGGTCCGGTTGCCACCGTCGATCAGACCGACGGAATCGTCAAGAGCACTGCGGTGCCGCTTTCGGCCGACGATTGGACGCCCACGTAACGGCCGCGGACCGTCATCTCATACATGCCGTGACGCAGCTAGCTGACGGGCAGCCAATGCTGGTAGCCGAACCGGAACTCGACGTCTGCGACGCCGAGCGTGTTCGAGTTGCGGATGTAGAGCTTCTGTTCGCTCGGACGGAACACCAGAAGCGTGTCGACTCCGTTGTCGTTGAAATCACCCGCCGTCAGACGATCATCGGGTATTCCGTAGTAGAACTCACTGTCGGCAAAGCCCTGCGTATGGCTTTGCCGGA
>JABDOU010000111.1 GCA_013043085.1 Acidimicrobiia bacterium | reverse complement strand
GATTTTCGACCGTTCCTCGAGGAGCCGACGTGGGAGGCGGAATCGCATCTCTGGCGCCGATTTCTCGAGGAAGCGAATGTCAACCTGACCCCCGGAACGTCGCTCCGCTGCGGTGAACCGGGCTTCTTCCGGATATGTTTTGCCAGCCAGCCATCTCCGGTTGCCACCGAAGGTATAAAACGAGTTGGCGCTCTGCTCGGATAACTGGCCGTCCACCAACTGAGCCGTCCACCTACTGAACGGCAACGGCGAACGACGCTCCGCCCGGGCTAGCGTGGCTATCTCATGGTGCGAATACTGGATTACAACGGACAGGAAGCCGAGCGGACGGTAACTGTTGCCGGCATCCGATCGCTCAAGAACAGCGGAACCCGGCTCTCGCAGGTCACCGCCGGTTCAGCTGAGGAGGCCCACGCGGCTGAAGCGGCCGGAATCGAAATGGTGGTGTGCATGGCGAAGGCGGTGACAGCGGTACGGCAGGGTTCCACGAAACTGTTCGTCACTGCGGCTATTGATTTTGATGGCGCCGTTACGCCGGACGATCTGCTCGGAGCCGCATTTGAAGCCCTCACCAATGGGGCTGATGCAGTGATCACGGCCAGGAGCATGGAATGCGTGCAACGCCTGGCGGATGACGACGTCCCGGTCATGGGCCATTTGGGTTTTGTTCCCAAGAAGTCGACCCTTTACGGTGGCGTGCGGGCCGTCGGCAAAACTGCGGCCGAGGCGCAGGACCTCTGGGCGGAGTTTCGGCAGCTGGAGGAGGCCGGTGCGTTTGCTGTGGAATGCGAACTCATCCCGGCCCCGCTCATGGCCGAGATCAACAGGCGTACGGCGTTGGCCACCATTTCGCTCGGTTCCGGACCGGACGCGGATGTGGTGTTCCTGTTCATGTCCGATATCTGCGGTGAGGGTGAACGCAAGCCGCGGCATGCGAGGGCGTATGCAGATCTTGCCGGGTTGTACAACCGGATCATGGCCGAGCGGGTGCGGGCGCTCACGGAATTTCGCGCCGATATTGCTTCGGGTTCGTTTCCCGATGACGACGAGGTATCGACGTTGGATGAAGCGGAGTTGCAAACGTTCTTGGCAACACTTGACGAGTCTTGATGAGTCTTGATGAGTCTTGTCGGGTCATCGGCCGACATAGACCGCGATCCCGTCGCCGTCATTCGATCCGCTCACCGAACAGTGACGCCCCTGATGCGGATATTGGAGCGGGTGAAGGGAATCGAACCCTCGCTATCAGCTTGGAAGGCTGAAGTTCTACCATTGAACTACACCCGCTTGTTGGATCAAGGATAACGCCATACCTTCGGTCGCTCGGAATATCTCGTAACGTGGTCAGGTTGCCTGACATCTACGTGACCATCGAAGAACGGGACATCGAAAGGACGACGACGTGGCAGGCTTTAATGAGCAGATCATCGAAGAATTTCGGGCTAACGGGGGCAAGGTCGGAGGGTTCTTTGCCGGTTCAAATCTCCTGTTGCTCCACACGATCGGGGCCAAATCCGGCGAACCGCGACTCCACCCGCTCGTGTACCAACCGCTCGGCGAGTCGTATGCCGTCTTCGGTTCAAAGGCGGGCGCCGATTCTCATCCGGCGTGGTATCACAACCTGCTCGCAAACCCGCGTTGCAGAATCGAGGTGGGCACGGAAACGATCGACGTCCTTGCCCGAGTTGCGTCCGATGACGAGCGCCAACCAATTTGGGAACGACAGAAGCAGATCGCCCCGGGATTTGCGGATTACGAGTCAAAAACCGATCGCCAGATCCCGGTTGTCATTCTGGATCCCGCCTAGTTTGGCGGCTTCCGGTTCGAGAACGCCCCACGCTACGATTGTCCGACGCGTGACCCGACGTTCGGGCCCCCGTAGCTCAGAGGACAGAGCAGGAGCCTTCTAAGCTCTTGGCCGGAGGTTCGAATCCTTCCGGGGGCGCGGGATGCCCGCCAAGACGGTTCCTGCCCGGTAGGGAGGGTTCTGTCCGAAGGTGCAAAGGTGCAGTCGGATCTCGCATAACATGGCGGCCGTAGCTCAGTCAGGTTAGAGCCCCAGGTTGTGATCCTGGATGTCGCGGGTTCAAATCCCGTCGGTCGCCCCACTCATCATCGAGAACAGACGGTTGCGCCGTCACATCGACGTGTCAAAGCGTCGCCAAAGTCTGAGGAAACATTGGAGACTGAACTGGTCGAATCGGGACGATTCGAACGAACTCTTACTGTAAAAATGCTCGAAGCTGATCTGGAGGACGCCAAAAACCAGGCTGCCAAAAAGTTGAGCGGGCAGATGCGCCTCAAAGGGTTTCGGCCCGGCAAAGCGCCTCGTCGGATTGTCGAGGCAACCGTCGGGGCAGACACCGTACGCGCTGAGGCAATTGACTCCGGAATGTCCGCTTGGGTGGGCGCTGCCCTGGAGGGCATCGACCTGGAGCTGGCTGCACAGCCAACCATCACCGACGTGCGCGATACCGAAGACGGATTTGAGATGGACGTGAAGCTGGCGTTGTGGCCGGAACTGGATTCGGCGCCTGTGATCGAGGGGCGCCAAATCGTGGTTGAGTCCAACCTGGTGTCCGATGAGGAGATCGATGAACAAATCGATCGACTGCGGGAGCAATTTGCCGAGCTCGTCGACGTTGAGCGGTCGATTCGAGACGGCGACATCGCACTCATCGATCTCAACGCCGAAGACGATGGTCAGCCAGTCGACGAGGTGAGCGCCAAAGACCTGTCGTACGAAGTGGGGGGTGGCGGACTGCTCGAAGGTCTCGATGGAGTTCTGCGAGGAGAGAAGGCCGGCAGCATCGTGAGTCTGACGTCCACACTGCCCGAGTCGTTCGGTGAGTTCGGAGGCGAGGAACTCTCGTTCAAGATCCTCGTCAAATCCATAAAAGAAAAACGGCTTCCGAACCTCGATGACGAATGGGTCGGAGACATTTCCGAATTCTCGAGTGTCGATGACCTGCGGCACGAAATCGCAGAGGGCATGGCGGTCACGAAGACCGAACAGGCAGTTCGTGAGTTCAGAAACAAGGCCATCGAGGCGGTCATCGAAGACGTCGATGTCGAAATTCCCGAAGGTTTGATCGAATCTGAGACCGAGGCGCAGATCCATTCGTTCGCCCACCAGCTCGAAACGAGTGGTATCGGTCTCGAGGACTACATGCGGGTGACGGGACAAAGCCAGGAGGCGGTGGTAGCGGATGCCCGACTGCAGGCGGATCGGGCCGTCAAGACCCGGCTGGCTCTCGATGCCATCGCCCGCGATCGGGGTTTGGAGGCGACTGAAGAAGACCTCGAAGAAGCGGTCAGCGACGTCGCAGAGCAAGAAAAGATGACCCCGGGTGAGTACCTCGATGCCGTGCGCAAGGCGGATCGGTTACAACTTCTGACTGCTGATATCCTGAGGCAACAGGCGCTGGATCTGTTGATCGAGGAAGCAACCCCGATCGACGGAGATGGCAATGCGCTCGACCTGACGCTGCCGGAAGTCGAAGAGCAAGTCGACGAGCCGAGCGAGCAGACGGTGGAGGTCGCCGAGGCGGTAGCCCCGGACGACAAAGCAGAAACCGGGTCTGACGATTCGGCTGACGACACGTCCGTTGGGCCGGATGCCGCTGCTTCTGCAAGGGAAGACGTCCCCGCCGGCGAGCCGGCGGTTGAAGAGACTGCGGACAACGAGTCCCTGGACGAAGAGTCTGAGGGCAAAAAGTCTGCGGACAACGAGTCTGCGGACAACGAGTCTGCGGACAAAGAGGGAACATAGCCTTTTTCGGACATGCGAACCACCTACGCGAACCACCGATTGACCATTCCGGTGATCCTCACATGAATCACCGGTACGACCAGAGAACCACCGACACATATGCTTCTGCGCACCAACGTGACGCAGGCGACGAAGAAATACACCGAAAACCCCTCATGGAGGGGCACACTTTCGCACTTCCATCCCCCGGTGGAGTGCCCAGCTAATAGGAGACAACACATGGGTTACCTGGTACCAACCGTCATAGAGAGCACAAGCCGAGGGGAGCGGGCGTTCGATATTTACAGCCGCTTACTCAAGGACCGAATCATTTTCCTCGGTACACCCATCGATGATGGGGTGGCCAATGTCATCATGGCTCAGCTGTTGCATCTCGAGAGCGAAGATCCCGACAAGGACATTTCGCTGTATATCAACTCACCCGGTGGCGTTGTCTCAGCCGGCCTCGCCGTGTACGACACAATCCAGCACATCAAGCCCGAGGTTTCGACGTTCTGCATGGGTCAGGCAGCGTCGATGGGTGCCCTGTTGCTGGCGGCCGGCACCAAAGGCAAGCGCTTTGGTTTGCCCCATAGCCGTGTCATGATTCATCAGGTGTCGGGCGGAACTCAGGGACAAGCGACCGATATCGAGATCCAGGCGAAAGAAATCATCCGGATGCGAGCGGAATTGGACGAGATTTTGGCTCTTCACACCGGAAAACCCATCGAAGACATAAAAAAAGACACAGAACGCGACTTTTGGATGACAGCGGACGTCGCGAAGGAATATGGTGTTATAGACGAGGTGCTCGCCCCGCGATACCTCCAGGCCGTAAACGACTGATTCGGCATCAACATTCGCCGGTGAACGGCAACACGGATACGTACAACCGTACGTTGTGACATGAGGTAGGCAACACAGGTGGCAAAATTCGCAGACGGCTCGGATCTTCTCAAGTGCAGTTTTTGTGGAAAGTCGCAAAAGCAGGTCAAGAAACTCATTGCAGGTCCGGGTGTGTACATCTGCGACGAGTGCATCGACCTGTGCAATGAGATCATCGAAGAAGAGCTGGGAACGACCGAGGTCGAGGTCGGCCCAACCGAGCTTCCCAAGCCGCGTGAGATCTACGAATTCCTGAACGATTACGTGATCGGCCAGGATCGTGCCAAGAAGGTGCTGTCTGTGGCGGTGTACAACCACTACAAGCGGGTCAATGCAGGTGTCAAGAACACCGACGGCGTCGAACTCCAGAAGTCCAACAT
>JABDOU010000105.1 GCA_013043085.1 Acidimicrobiia bacterium | reverse complement strand
CTCATGAATCAACCGACGGGCTCCGGCACGCAGGTCTTCTTTACACATTCCGGGTTTGCGGCTCCCGATCCCATGCTCGGTCATACCGCCTATACCTGGGCTCAACTCATGGAGCATCTGAAGAATTACGCTGAACGTGGGATTGCCAAGCCCTTTTTCGGTTGAGCGTCCGCCGGGCAAACGACCTGCACCGATCGAAGGATTCTCGAACCTGCTTGCACCTGGAACGTACACGGCTCGTATTCTCGGTCTGTAGTAGAGCGCACGAGAGATGAGTCACGAATATGCGTTGGTTCTCGTCAGATCAGGAACGGCGGCTGTGGATATATGTATTGCTGTTGATCGTGGCGATCTATTCGACGCTCGGCCTGGCAAGGTCCATCGCAGGGGAGCTGCGAATGCGGGGTCTGTTCGATACTGTCTTCGTGATCGGGTTTGTTCTCATCATCTTCGCAATTGTGGTGCATGCGTTTTGGACCGGGCGCTCTGGTGTCGAGATTGTGGTGATCCTCGTGTTTGTAGCGGTCTACATCATGGTGTTTGCCAGGATGGGAATCCCGGAGGAAAGGACGCACCTGTTCGAGTACGGCGCCGTGGCGATCGTCGTTCTGGAAGCTCTACGCGAGCGAAAACGTGGACATCGAAGCGTGCCGGTGCCTGCAATCCTGGCAATCTTGATCACGGCGTCACTTGGAATCATCGACGAGATCATCCAGTTCTTCATGCCGAGCCGCGTGTTCGATCCCATTGATATCGGATTCAATGTCCTGGCCGCGGTGATGGCGGTGACCGCCAGCGTCACGCTGGGCTGGGTACAACGGAGGGCGCGATCTGCCTCCCCGTGAATGGCTGAGCGCTTGCCAATCCTGCCCGACAACCTGGTTTTTTTGCCGGAAGCGGGTCCTGGGAGAACGAACGCCGGAGACGCCGTGCGGTAGCTAGCGTCGAAAACGTGTAGATCAATCGGATCATCTTGCGCTGCTCAGACCTGATGCAGAGCGTTGCGTTCTGGCGGGATCAGGTCGGCTTGATCCTGGTTCGCGAAACCCCCGGGTTCGCCTTTTTTGATGGAGGCACGGTCCAATTGGTATTGAACGTGGTTCCGCCGAACATGCTGATCGCGACCCTCACGGAGATCGTCTTCGAGGTCGATGATGTCATGGCTCGGTACGAAGCCTTGCGCGACAGGGGCGTGCCGTTCGAAGTCGAACCCAGACCTGTCATGGAGGAGAACGGGCGTCGCCTGGTTGCCACGCACTTTCGAGATTCAGACGGCAACCTGGCGAGCATTACTTCGTGGGTCACAACCCCGTCGTAGCACGAATTGTGCGAACACGACATCGGCATCGACGCTTGAAACGGTCCGCTGATTCGAGCGGCGGGGGAGGTAGGTTTTTGCCATGACTGAACACAACGGACACCAGGGCTCACGTGCGGGAACACTCTTGAAAGATCTCACGGGACGCTTCAAGACGTCTGAGGCAACACCAGCCCAGACGCCATCCGAGTCGACCGATGCCACGACCGATCGCAAGCGGGGGAGTATGGTCAAGAAGCTGATCGGGTTGGTAGTGGCAGCTGTCGCCGTCGCTTTGCTGGTGAGGATTCTCGGAGGCAAGAGCTAGCGCTTCTCGCCTGTTGCCCACAGGGCAGTAGATGTGCGGTCGCGTCCATCCGTGTGTCTGGTGCACTATCTCGGGCACCTATATCGAGCGCGTATATCGAGCGCGTTCCTCGTGTGGGTAACCCGGAGTAGAACTCTTCAGAGTTTGCCTGCGCCGGGGTTCTGTCGGCGTGGAATTCCGGGTGCAAGTTCGTCAATCGTTCGGACGTGCAGATTTCCAACGTTCTCGGGATCGGTCGCAACGATCTTCATCTCTGCTCCGCCGAGCTCGATTGCAACCTGGAGGCAAGGCCCACAGGGAAACGTGACCTGGCCTGCAGTCGACGGGGCAGCGACGGCAAGTGCCACAGGGCGTCCTGAGCCTGCCGTGACTGCGCTGAAAAGTGCAACGCGTTCCGCACACATGGCGAGCCCGAAGATCAGGTTCTCTACCAGCACACCTGTGTGGGTCGCTCCAGATTCGGTCAGTACGGCTGCGCCCGTGTCGAACCCCGAATAGGGGGTGTACGCGCGTGCTCGTTGGTTTGAAGCCGCAATAGCCAATTCCTGAAGCTGGTCCTGGCCCGGCTCGGTTGTCCGATCGTCGGTGTCTGCCATCAGGCCTCACTCTATCCGGGGTTGATCGGAAGATATTTTGCGAAGACCGCTGTCCGGTGCGCTACGCGAGAGTCGATCGAAGTTTGATCAGGGCCCGCCGCATGCGGGTTTTCATCGTGCCGAGCGGTATGTCGAGCTGTTCGGCAACCTGACGATGACTCAGCCCTTGATAGAAAGCGAGGGCGACGACAGTACGTTGCTGCGCCGGGAGCTTCGCCACTGCGGACCTCAACGGGACAAGATCGAACTGGAGCTCGTCCGTATCCCCCGCATCTATGGGAGTGTCGCACGAAGAGTCTTCCAGCGGTAAACACGATATCTGCCGTTCCTCGTAGCGCACCCGGTCGACAGCCCGGCTGTGGGCCAACATCAGCATCCAGCCGATCCCGGAACCCCGGGCCGGATCGAAACGCGGCGCGGTCCTCCAGATCTCGAGGTACACCTCCTGGGTGACTTCTTCGGACATGCGACGGTCACGTACAACCTTCAGGACGATCCCAAAAACACGAGCTGACGTTGCCGAGTAAAGCTGTTGAAAGGCGTCGCGATCATGCGAGGCCACGCGCTTCAACAAGTTCTGAATGTCACGAGACGTCGCCGGTTCGACCTGTGATACGTACACCGAATCGGTCCCTCGGTCCCACGATTGTTGCACTTGTCCCCCCGGTCATCGATGAGGCTCCGTGTGTCGTAGGGATCTCATCGGGTTAGTTGCCGTGCGCGCTGATGGGTTGCTCGTCAGGGTTTTTAGCCTAACGAACCTCAGCAAGTAATCGTTCTGCAGCCTCGGCATGGAGAGGGTGGAATCGGGGAGAAAGCTCCAGCGCGCGCTCGAGGAGGTCGGCAGCTCTTTCGTCGTCACCGACAGCTTGTCGAATGACGGCTGCCCGATAGAAAAAGCCGGCATCCTGCATTCCGCTGCTGAGGGCCTTCTCAGATGCCTGGAGCGCGTCGGCTGCACGATCGTTCTTGTAGAGCGCCCAGGCGTACGCGTCCCAGGCGCCTGCATCAGTTCGTTTCGCGAGGTCTGCCTCGGCCATCTCCAAGGCCAGATCGAGGTGGACATCGTGATCG
>JABDOU010000088.1 GCA_013043085.1 Acidimicrobiia bacterium | reverse complement strand
CCTCGATCTGCAGGCTGTCGACATGGGCAACCCGCATGTAGTTACCTTCGTCGATGATCTCGATTCGGCGCCGGTGACGAGTGCAGGACCTGAAATTGAAACGCATACGACGTTTCCTGACAAAACGAACGTCGAGTTTGTGCGGATCGACGGACACGACCGGATTTCGGTACGCACCTGGGAGCGCGGTGTTGGCGAGACGCACGCCTGTGGCACCGGCGCCGGGGCGGCGGTCGTGGCAGCTCATAAGAGTGGTCTGGTCGGGACCGAAGTCAACGTCGGACTACTCGGCGGCGACCTGTCAATCCGTCTCGAGGGCGATGACGTATGGCAAGAGGGACCTGCCGAATACGTCTTCAGAGGCTCGACAACGCTGCTGGAAGGCGACAGGCAGCCGGATCTACTCGAAGCCTGACCCGTTGCCGACCGGTCCGTAGCTCTGCCACTCCCACCAGTTCAGTTCGCGATCGTCCCATCGGAAGCGCTTGGAGTCCGTACTTCCGCTGTAGGTGTTGTCGTAAAACACGTTGTTTCGGTTGTACGCACCAGAATTTCCTATGTCCTGAACCATCCCGGTAAACCCGTCCCACACGCTGACGTAGTTGTCGTGAACCGAGGTGTTTCGAACCTCGTACGCCCCGTGGGCGCCTGAACCACGATTCTGCTGAATCAGCGCAATGCCGTGCTGATTTCCGATCACCGTGTTGTTGTACACCTGGACGTCTCTGGAACCTGAAACCTGGATGCCTGAGCCCCAGATCCAGCCGCGAGGATCGTCGAATCCGTTTCCTTCGACAGTGTTGTTCTTGATGACTGCGGCGTATGAAATCTCGTGCGCGATGCCCTCGCGATAGTTCCAGGATGCGGTGTTGCCGTCGTAGGTCGTGTTGATGTTATCGATATCCGACCACAGACCCGGGCCGAAGTTGTGGTGGGAGTTGTTCCCTCGCAACATGAGGCCATCGGTGTAACTGAACTTGGTCCCGCCGCCCTGCCAATCGAGTTCGAAGTGCGCGAAATTGTTGTAGGCAATCTCGTTGTACTCGATCACCAGCCCCCAGCCTTCGCCGCCGATGCCCTGCTGTCCATTGTGATGTGTGTAGTTGTTGGTGGCTCGGCCGCCGTCGGTGAGCATGATGGCGACGCCGTGGTTGCGGCGCACCTCGTTGTTTTCGACGATCCAGTTCTGACCGAACGGTCCGGCATTGGTTCGGCGGCTGTCGATGGCGCCATGCTGCGCGGGCGACGCGTAGTACTGGATCAGGAGGTTCTTGATCACCACATTGTCGGTGTCGCCGTGAAATGCCTGCTTGGTGACGCTCGTGACAACATCTCTTCCCCGGACGTCTTCGCCGATGTAGATCCGGTCGGCGCCGTAATCGAAATACCACGAACCCGAACCGAGTTGCGAGCGGCTGGTGACGTGCTTGAACGGCTCGCCGTCCACGAACAGATCTTCGCTCTCCTGGCAGCGGTAGCTCGAATCCTGGCACCGCCCGTACGTACGGGCATGCTGGGTTTGTCCACCGACATACCAGTCGCCGTCGTATTGCCAGCCCGAGAGGCTGCGTCCGCCATGGAGAACTGCTCCCTCGGCCCCGATGAACTGCTGACCATCTTTTGGTTCGATGCTCTGATTCATGTAGTAGCCGGGCGTCAGATAGAACGTTGTGTAGCTGGGGTTATTGCGTGCAGCCGCCGCGACGTCGTCTCCCGGATACAGAGTGACGTCGTAGTCACCGCTCGGGGGAGGAGGCGGTGGCGGGGGAGGAGGCGGTGGCGGAGGAGGAGGCGGTGGCTCCGGCTCTGGATCGGGCGGAGGAGGGGGTGGATCTGGATCCGGCTGCGGGTCGGGCGGTGGCGTTGGGTCCGGAGCCGGAGCAGGCGACGGCGATGGATTGGGAGCGCTGGTTGACGGTTCCCAATACTTGAAGAATCCGACGCAAGGGAGCAACTCGGTTTGCATGTTGCCAGAAGTACAACTCGAACCGTCCCAGCCACCCTGCACCCACGTGGTTTGGTCCTCGGTCTCAAACGTGCGGCCACCGATGATGATCTTGTCGACCATGAGGTCTCCCGGGCCGTCATCGTTTAGGAAATGAACTTCGACGTTCTGGGCATTGACGGGTCCTGGATGCTCGTACGTGAACCGGTTGAATTGGCGATCCGCGATGGAGCCGCCTGGCCCGATCCAGGTTGCGACGAACTCGCTGTTGACCGCCAGCGTCATGTTTTCTTGCCCGCTGGCACCCGCGGCGAAAATCTCGATGAGCGTGATGCTGTCCGCACCCACCTCAACGACGATCGGCGAAGGCGACGGGGGGCCGAGAACAGGTATACCTACCGTCGGTATCGTGCTTTGCAGGATGGGTCCGCTGCCGAGCGCGCCGGTGCTCGCCAGCAATGTGCGGCCACGAACTACCGCGAAATTGTCGGTGGCGTCAGCATCCCAATCACCCACGAGAAACTCGCCCTCTCCGGTGCCGAAGTGACCGGAGTGTTCCAGCTCGCCGGTCGGTGAATACACGCGAATCTCGCCACTCGTCTTACTCCACAGCCCGGGATGGTCGCGGCCGTCGCCGTTCCAATCGCCGGCAAAAGGAGTCGCGGCGGGCAATGACGCGGCGAATGTGATGTCGGCAAAACCCTGTGTGTTGCTGTTCCTGAGGTAGAACGCATCGGCGCTTGCTCGGTAGATGCCGATCGTCTGGATGCCGTCCATGTTCCAATCCCCGCACAAGGGGCGATCGCCCGGTATGCCGAAGAAGATCTCGATATCGGCAAAGCCGGCCGTGTTCGAATTGCGTAGATAGAGAAACCCCGAAGTTTCGCGATAGAGCCCGGGAGTGGCTATGCCGTCGCCATCCCAGTCGCAGAACATCGGGTAGTCGCCGGGATTTCCGAAATAGAACTCGGATCCATCAACGTTCCACAGGCCTCGGGTCTGGTCGAAGAATGCGACACCGCCGGGCTCCTGCCCGCGCGCCTCATCGCCGTCTACTGCCACCATGATGATGGTCGCGAGTAAGGACATTGCCAGCAGAATTGCGAATGTGATCGCGCCGCTAACGCGTAGTGCCGCCTTCAAAAGAACTCCCGCCCCGCTTGTCGTAGCCGGGCGGTATATAACCGTGGTCACCCTGAGTGTGCAAATGCCACTGAGGAAATGTTTTCGCGACCGCCCATGCCGCGGTGGCACTCCTTAGCTGAGTTCTCGGCGGAGTGTTATAGGTGGAGTGTTATCGGCGGAGTGTTCTGAGGTGCTGTCGAAGAGCCCTGCGCCACAGTCCTTCGCCGGCCGCCCAACGTGCGGCTAGAGGGATCTCAAGACCGACACGACGACACCAACGATTTCGACACCACCGCGAAAGACCATTGGTTCGTATTGAGGGTTGGCCGGGTGCAACGTCACGGTGTCTCCCGAGCGCTCAAATCGTTTGATGGTCGCTTCTTCGTCGTCGATCAAAGCGGCGACTGTATCGCCGTTGCGCGCCTCGGACTGTTGACGGATGACAACGTAATCGCCATCGAGAATGCCGTCTTCGATCATCGAATCACCGCGTACCTTGAGCATGAACACGGGGCCGGTACCCACCAGCGACTCCGGGAGAGGAAACACCTCATCTATGTGCTGCTCGGCGAGGATAGGAGAGCCTGCGGCGACGTGACCGACGAGCGGCACTTCGCGAATCGGGCCTCGTTCGATCGCGGTATGGACTGCGGCGGCAGAGGCATCTGAACGATCTGACTTCGGGTCAACGACTTCGATGGCTCGTGGTTTTGACGGATCTCTCCGCAAATAGCCGAACTGCACGAGTGATGAGAGATGGCTGTGGACTGTTGACGGTGACGAAAGACCAACCGCCTCCCCGATCTCGCGAACGGATGGTGGATAGCCGCGGCTCGCTACTTTGGTTCGAATGAGATCGAGGATCTCCTGTTGCCGTCGAGTCAGGGCTGCTGATCCGTCGGCCGCTGTGCTTCTGCTCGATTGATTTCCACCTGATTGCTTCTCGCCCGATTGATCGCCGCGTGCTCGTTTTCCGCCCGCCTCTTGGCCCGTTGTGCCCGTTCCTTTGGCGCCCATCACAGCTCCCTCATTGCGTACATATGTTCGATAGGGTAGCGCGCGCATTCGTAAAACCAAACATATGTTCGCCCTTGACTTATCGAACAGATGTTCGTATAGTCATCGAACACATGTTCGTGTCACAGTCGACCGATACGTTTACAAGCATCAGCAGAACCAATCCGTTCATAACACACCTGACTCGAGGTCAGAGACTCGAGTCAGGGACAGTCAGGGACAGGAGAAGCACGGTGGCAACACATACAGCATCATGGACTCAGCCGACATTTCCCAACGGGAGAAACGGTTTC
>JABDOU010000083.1 GCA_013043085.1 Acidimicrobiia bacterium | reverse complement strand
AGTCGGGTCAAGGTCATGATCCAACGCCAAAGCGACAGCACCTACTGGGATGGCACCACCTGGAGTAATGATTGGTCGTGGGTAGATGCCACCGGCACCGAAACCTGGTCCTATCCCATGACGCTGGAGACAGATACCTATGTAGCTATCGCCTGGTCCTGGGATGGTGCAAACAACATCAGCAACCTCGCTCAATCATCGTTCAGTGTTGGTGGCCCCTAAGCAATCGTGGATCAGCATTCAGGGCGATTAAAAGCGCTGGGGTGTCATCGACTTACCGGTTATGAGACGCAACACTCTCACGGACGTGTCGGTGATCGTGTACTCAACAGGTATGTGCGGATTTCTATCGACGGCCAAGAGAATCGCTTGCCCGACCGAACGGACAACACTTTCAGGTTGCAGCCCGGATATGGTCAACGTACCGGCGTCGAGCGCCTCTGGTCGTTCCATGGAATTGCGTGGAGTGACTGCGGGAAAACCGAGTATCGCCGATTCTTCGCCGATCGTTCCACTATCTGATATCACACAGCGAGCATGCATCTGCAGTTTGTTGTAGTCCAGAAACCCGAACGGCTTATGCCACCGGATCGCAGCTGATGTGAACTCATCGCCAAGCTCAGCCAATCTCATCCTGGTTCGAGGATGAGTCGAAACGAGCACCGGAATGCCATGCTCTTTTCCGAGGGCATCCAGGCTTTCCAGTACACGCTTCAGACGCTCGGGACGGTCGACGTTCTCCTCCCGATGCACCGACGCGAGAAGATACTCGCCCGGAACCAGATCCTGATCTTCGAGGACCGCAGACGCATCGATCCGAGGTCGGTAGTGATCGAGCACCTCACGCATCGGAGATCCGGTCAGATAGATCCTCTCAGGGTGGATGCCTTCAGCCAGCAGGTTGCGGCGCGCATGCTCGGTATAGACGAGGTTGTAATTGGAGATATGGTCCGCAATCCGTCGGTTGGTTTCCTCAGGAACCTCCCAATCGAAGCTTCGATTGCCGGCCTCCATGTGAAAAACAGGGATCTTGAGCCGGCGGGCAATGATGCATGCAATGCTGGAGTTCGTATCTCCCAAGATCAACACGGCGTCAGGGGCTTCCGAACGGAGAACTTCTTCGGACCTGGCCAGGACGCTTCCGTAAACGGTCCCGACCGTGCTGGTGTCGATATCAAGGACAAAATCAGGAGCACGAAGTTCGAGGTCTTCGAACAGCACCTGGTTCAGTTCATAGTCGTAGTTCTGACCGGTGTGCACCATCACGTGTTCTGTGTACTCGTCTAGAAGAGCCATGACCCTCGACAAGCGGATGACCTCGGGCCGGGTTCCCATGATGGTCATGACTTTCATACTCACACCGGCTCCCGAATCGTGTCAGGGTTGTCGGGCTCAAACAGTTCATTCGCCCAGAACATGGTGATCAGATCCCGGGTACCGCTGTTGGAAATGTTGTGAGCGTGGAGTGTTGGCATATCGATCGCAACCGGATCATCCCCTGAGACGAAGTACTGATGAATATGATCGTCAAGAAGTCGTCGAATCCTTACCGTGGCGTCGCCTGAGATCACCACAAACCGCTCGATCTTGTTGAAGTGGAAATGCTCGCCCCGGGTTTCGCCGGCCGCTGTCGTTGAGACGGCGACCTGGCCCTTGCCTTCGCTCCTCACCGTTTCAACAAATGCGCCTCTGCCATCCCGATGTGGAGTCAGCTTGATCGGCACGTGATTGGGAAAGAGGTGAGACCGGAACATGTTGAACATTCGTACTTCAAACGCGTCCACCATTTCTGGGATGACGCCGTTCGTCAGGTACGGAGCTGACAAACGTCGCAGGAGTGCAAGTGCTTCTGAAACAAGGATCCGTCGTCCTTTCGGCTGAGGAGGGTCTGATCCGACATCGGCCGATCGGATGAGCAAGGCAGCTGCATCCTGTGCGTGGAACAACTCGAGTTCGGAATCGACGTCGATCTGCGGTTCCTGCCCGTTCGCCAGCTGGTAGGCAAAGGTCGTCACACCCGAGTTGTAGAACGGCTTGCCGTGTTCGCCGAAGAGATGAGGAAGCCGAACGTCGACGAATCGGCCTCCCAGTGTGGCCTGGGTGTCGGCCAGTATCTGACCCGCCCGCTCTTTCGAGCGACCATAGGCCGAATCGTCACCGGCCTTGGTTGAGTTTGCGAATACAACTGCCCTGGGCTCATCCGACGCCGCAAGGGCCGCCGCAAGATTATCCGCCAACTCGACATTGCCCTCATAGACCTCGGAATCCGATCCACGGTTGACTCCCGCCACATGAAGTACGACGTCTACATCACTGACGAAGCGTCGCAGAGTTGCAGCGTCACCGACTGTCTCTCGATGTGCCAGTTTCGGTTCGATCCCGGTTGCTCGTAAATGCGCTCGTGTATGCCAGCCAAGGAAGCCCGCTGCGCCCGTCAGACCGAACGTCGTCATGCCGCATCGACGATGCGTTGAATCTCGGGAAGCGACAAGAGCATGTCGGTGATCTCGGAAACCGTCATTCGTTTTGCGTTATGACTGTGAAAATCTTCAGTAGATCGGCTCTCGCCCTCATCGAAATAGGCGCTGTAGTTCAGCGTACGAGTGTCCATGCGCAGCCGAAAGTAGTCTCCAAGATCCTCCGAGTGGGCAAGTTCCTCCGAGGTCGCGAGTGTCTCGTACACCTTCTCTCCGTGGCGGACTCCAATTGTTTCCATGGCAACGTTTCGGCCCAGCGCTGCGCCCGTTGCGCTGGCGAGGTCCCCGATGGTGGCAGCTCCCGCTTTTCTAATGAAGATGTCGCCTGGCTCCGCCTCGAGGAGGGCAAACATCACGAGTTCTACGGCCTGCTGCAGCGGCAGCAGAAATCTGGTCATTTCCGGGTCTGTGACCGTCACGCGCCGATCGGCGAGAATTTGCTCGACGAACAGCGGAACCACAGAGCCCCGCGAGTACAGAACATTCCCATATCGCACTATGGACACGGTCGTATCGTGATCCGAGGCCCTGGCCGAAGCCACCGCGACCTTCTCCATCATCGCCTTGGACATCCCCATCGCGTTGATCGGCATCACTGCCTTGTCGGTCGATAGGCACACGACCGATTTGGCGCCTGCGGCCTGTGCCGCCTCGATCACGTTTGCACTCCCAACGACATTGGTCCACATGGCCTGCATCGGAAAGAACTCGCAGCTAGGAACCTGTTTGAGCGCCGCTGCGTGAAAGACAAGGTCGACGCCGGCAGACGCTCGCGCCACCGACCGCGCATCTCGAACGTCCCCAACGTGGAATTCCAGTCGGGAATCGGCGTATGCAACCCGCATGTCGTGCTGCTTCGCCTCGTCACGACTCAGAATCCGTATCAAGTCGACATCTGTGGTCAGCAAGTGATCGACCATGGTCCGGCCGAATGAACCCGTTCCTCCCGTTATCAGAACAGTCGCGTTTGTCACATCATCAGTGGTCATGAGCTTTCCCTTCGGCCCAAATGAGGATAACGGCCCCTTTGTGCGGCATTCGTCCCACCAGCACGTATTTACTTTGACGAAAACCGATGAAATCGCTTGCTCTGCGAGGTCGAAGAACCCACGGCAGCTAAATTGATATATACCGCAACCCGAGAATCCTTTGAGCCCATTTCTGATTGCTTTCTTCTCGTGCGTGCCGTTCGCCATCACTGGAGCGATCAGGGCGCGTCGAAGATACGCGTTCTCATCGGGCTGGGCATTCGCCACCGTCAGCGCAGCCATGCTCCCCACAGTGCCGTTCGTCCTTCGAGGGGATGCCAGTTGGTGGTCGCAACGCGTTATTGCCGTCATGCTCGTGATCGGTTGCATGATGATCGTCGTCGAGCGGGGGCGATCGAATTACTGGTCAGGAGTTCAGTTCGGACGACGGGAGGCTTCGACGCGATTCATCATCGCCGCTCCGTTCGCGATCGGGACATTTGCGATGGCCGTCGGGCTGTATCGGGGCAACGAGCTCTTTGTGATCGCCGGAGACGGTCTGAGGTGGTTCGTCACCGCAACAGCAATTGTTGTAGGCATTGGTATGACCCGAGAACGAGCCGAGACCACGATCACGGCGATGGCGTGGGTCGCGGTTTTTTGGGATTTTGTTGCTGTGGGTTTCTTTGCTCTGATTGCACTGTCGGGCCAGTTCTCAATTCTCCGCGTGACCGGAGGGTTTGCAGCGGCCTTGGCTTTTGGCTTCGTCATGCTTCTTGGACCACAGGGGCGCAGGCCCCGCCCCTTTGCATTCGGTCAGCGAACCGGCATCATCATCCTGACGGCATCACTCGTCGCCGGGGCACTGTCACTCACCCGCGCGACATGGGCGGGTTCCGCCTTCATGCTCATGGTTGGAACCATCA
>JABDOU010000062.1 GCA_013043085.1 Acidimicrobiia bacterium | reverse complement strand
CACTGGTCAATGACCACTCGGCCCGCCTCGCAACCCTGCGCGGGATGTTTCGATTCAGAACCGAAGGCCGGACACCCATTCCCATAGACGAAGTCGAACCGGTATCTGAGATCGTCAAGCGGTTTTCGACAGGCGCCATGTCGTATGGCTCCATTTCCCAAGAGGCGCACGAGACGCTGGCCATAGCAATGAACCGGATTGGTGGAAAATCAAACACGGGGGAAGGGGGCGAGGACCCTGAGCGTTTCACGCCCGATGCCAACGGGGATCTGCGGCGTTCGGCAATCAAGCAGGTGGCGAGCGGCCGGTTCGGCGTTACATCCGAATATCTCGTGAACGCGGACGATCTCCAGATCAAGATGGCGCAAGGGGCGAAACCGGGCGAGGGAGGGCAGCTGCCCGGCAACAAGGTGTACCCGTGGATCGCCAAGACCCGCTACTCCACGGCCGGGGTCGGTTTGATATCTCCTCCTCCCCACCACGACATTTACTCGATCGAAGACATCAAGCAGCTCATTCACGACCTCAAGAATGCGAACCCGGATGCGCGGGTGCATGTGAAGCTCGTGGCGGAGATGGGAGTCGGCACCGTGGCTGCGGGCGTCGCGAAGGCCAAGTCAGATGTTGTCTTGATTTCGGGTCACGATGGTGGGACCGGGGCGTCACCGCTCACGTCGCTGAAGCACGCCGGCGGGCCTTGGGAGTTGGGCCTTGCCGAAACCCAGCAGACGTTGCTCATGAACGGATTGCGAGAACGTATCGTCGTCCAGGTGGATGGCCAGCTCAAGACGGGTCGCGATGTGATGATCGCCGCGCTCCTCGGCGCCGATGAGTTCGGTTTCGCGACAGCTCCGCTTGTTGTATCGGGATGCGTCATGATGCGGGTTTGCCATCTGGATACATGCCCGGTGGGCGTCGCGACGCAAAACCCCGAACTCCGCAAGAAGTTCAATGGCAAAGCCGAGTTCGTCGTCAATTTCATGGAGTACATCGCTCAGGAAGTCCGCGAGTTGATGGCCGAACTCGGTTTCCGCACGCTCGACGAAGCAATCGGGCATGCCGACGTGCTCGACATTTCTGATGCGGCGGAGCATTGGAAGACTGCAGGTCTCAACCTCACGCCGATCCTCCACATGCCTTCATTGGAACCGGGGATGGCTCTGCATCACACCACGGCCCAGAGCCATGGTCTCGAACACGCCCTCGATCAGACGCTGATCCAGCTCTCAGAAGGGGCGCTGACAGCAGGCCAGAAGATCAAAATCGACATGCCGATTCGAAACGTCAATCTCACTGTCGGCACATTGCTGGGACATCACGTCACGAAGCGTCACGGAGCGGCCGGACTACCGGCCGACACGATCACCGCCGAATTCACGGGATCTGCCGGGATGAGTTTCGGCGCCTTCATCCCTCGCGGTATCACCCTCTACCTCAACGGTGACGCCAACGATTACGTCGGGAAAGGACTATCGGGTGGCAAGGTGATTGTTCGGCCGCCATCCGACAGCACGATCCCGGCGGAGGACAACATCATTGCGGGCAATGTGATTCTGTATGGGGCCACGTCGGGGGAGGCCTATATCCGCGGTGTGGTTGGCGAGCGGTTCTGTGTCAGAAACTCCGGTGCGGTGGCAGTGGTGGAGGGTGTCGGAGACCACGGATGTGAGTACATGACCGGGGGGCGAGCAATCGTTCTGGGCGGCACCGGTCGCAACTTCGCCGCCGGTATGTCCGGCGGCATCGCCTACGTCTTGGACGGCGACGGTGATTTCGAGACGAAGGTGAATCCGGAGATGGTCGACCTCGATCCGTTGAATGATGACGACCGGGCATTTGTGCGAGAGCACATTCAACGCCACCAGGCCGAAACTGGCTCGGTCGTGGCAGAACGTCTTCTGGCCGACTGGCCCAGGTCCGCGTCTTCGTTCGTGAAGGTGATGCCCCGGGACTACAAGCGAGTACTCGCAGCAGCAGCCCGGGCAGAAGCGCGTGGTGAACCGGTCATAGACGCGATCATGGCAGCCGCCCATGGGTGATATTCGCGGTTTCATGAAATACGAGCGCGAACTGCCGCGGCGTCGACCGGTGGAGCAGAGACTCAGTGATTGGCGCGAGGTATATCTCGATTTTCCGGATGAGAAGCTCCGTCATCAGGCATCCCGCTGCATGGACTGCGGAATTCCCTTCTGCAACAACGGCTGCCCGCTTGGAAATCTCATTCCTGACTGGAACGATCTCGTATACCGGGGGTATTGGCGCGAGGCCATAGATCGCCTACACGCAACGAACAACTTCCCCGAATTCACCGGGCGATTGTGCCCAGCCCCGTGTGAGGCTGCCTGTGTGCTCGGTATCAACGAAGATCCTGTGACGATCAAACAGGTCGAGGTCGAGATCATCGAACGTGCTTTCGACGAGGGCTGGGTCGTTCCCATCAAGCCTTCTCTGAAGACCGGCAAGTCGGTGGCGATCGTCGGCTCGGGACCGGCTGGTCTGGCGGCGGCCCAGCAGTTGACCCGAGCCGGTCATCGAGTGGTGGTTTTCGAACGGTCGGACCGCATCGGGGGATTGCTGCGATACGGCATTCCCGAGTTCAAGATGGAGAAGCGCATCGTCGACCGCAGGTTGGAGCAGATGGAGGCCGAGGGCACAGAGTTTCGGCCTGGCACCGAGGTTGGTGTGGATGTATCGGCCGATGACTTGCGCAGTGAGTTCGAAGCAATCGTCCTGGCCGGCGGGGCCACCCAATGGCGGGATCTGCCGATTCCCGGGCGGGAGTTGCACGGGATTCATCAGGCGATGGAGTATCTGCCTCCGGCGAATCGGGTCCAGTTGGGAGATATCGATGAATCTCCGATCAGTGCAGCCGGCAAGCACGTCATCATCATCGGTGGCGGCGATACCGGTGCCGACTGTCTCGGGACCGCCCATCGCCAGGGGGCGTCGACCGTGCGCCAGTTCGAGATCATGCCAAGGCCACCTGACCAGCGCCCTGACGCCAATCCCTGGCCAACCTGGCCATTCGTATATCGGGTGTCGTCGGCCCACGAAGAAGGCGGCGAGCGTGAGTTCGCAATCAACACCGAAATGTTTGTCGATGACGGTGCAGGCAAGGTGGCCGCGCTAAAGACGCATCGGGTCGAACAGACCTTTGACGGCGGTCGCATGTCGTTTCAAAGAATCGAAGGTACCGACGAGCAGTTTCGGGCGGATCTGGTGCTGCTTGCGATGGGATTCACCGGTCCCGAGCACAGCCCCATGCTGGAGCAGTTCGGCGTCGAACTCACCGACCGGGGGAATGTTGCGCGAGACGACGATTGGTCGACCAACGTACCGGGCGTGTATGTGGCAGGCGACATGGGGCGTGGCCAATCGCTGATCGTCTGGGCGATCGCCGAAGGGCGGGCAGCGGCCGCGGCGGTTGACCAAAACCTGATGGGTGAATCATTGCTCCCGGCACCTCTGACACCAGGCGCGAGACCACTCACATAGGTTCGGCCGCAGTGTTTTGGTTTCAACGGCAACGGGTATACGCCGAACAGAAAGTGAGGAGATATGAAAAAGTTATTGTGGAAGGGGCTCGTTGCCGTCGTCACCTTTGCAGCAGCGGCCGCCGCCCGAAATGTGGCCACCGTTGCATGGTCGAAGGTCGCTGACACCGACGAACCTGTAAACCCGGCCGATACATCCGTGAGCTGGCCTGCGGCAACCGGATGGGCATTGTTGGCCGGAGCGGCCGGCGGAATCGCCCGGGTCCTCGGACGACGGGGTTCTGCAGCAGCATGGAAGAGCGCCACCGGCGAGCACCCCCCGGGAGTTCAGGTCGCCTGATCTCCGGCAGCTCCCCATCCCTGGTCCGGCCAGAATCGCAGTCGGCATGGACCAATACCCCTGACGTCCATTGCGGACATCACCACGGGTGCAATGTTCCTTGATGCTCATACGAGGGCAAAAGGGTTTCGCGGGGGATCAGCGGCGGCCGTGTCCAGGGAATTATTTTGGAAGACGTGTCACCCGGATGGGCTTCGTCGAGCGTTATAGGAGTGCTATGACGAGAGACGAAGAGATGTATCGCAAACATTCCGAAGAGCTCACCAGATTCGCCACCGGGTTGGT
>JABDOU010000039.1 GCA_013043085.1 Acidimicrobiia bacterium | reverse complement strand
CCTCTGTCACGGGTTCGACGGCCGAGACGTCGTCGGATCGTACGAACTTGCTGTAACCGAGGCTCACCATACGTCCGGATTGAACTCTCACCTTCGTGAAACTACCAGGGAATTCAGACAAGAGGTGACACCGATTTCTACTAATCGGCGGAGCGGATGTCACGTTTGGATGTCTGGAGGTTTGGGAAATATCTGGTCATGATTGATATTGCTCGGTTCGCCAGATCAGACCTGCCGGCCACGGTTGGCAGCGCCGTAGCCCGGGTCGGAGGCCAATTCGGTGCTCCGTCGCTCGGCCACGTCGTCTGGAGGGGCATCCGCACGGTCAGGCGAGACATGGCCCCCGACATTCCAAAGCGTCGTGCCGATGCCGAGCGCTTCTCCAAACTCTTGATCCAGGCTCCTTCCTCGCAGTTCGAGCAGATCGATGCCGGAGGAGTGCCGGCAGAGCGCCTGACGTTCTCCGACGTTGAACCCGTCCGGATGCTGTTTCATCTCCATGGAGGGGGTTATGTGGTGGGTTCGCCCCGAACTCACCGTGCGCTTGTTTCACGCCTTGCGCGGAGAATTTCGGCAGACGCGGTGATACCCGACTATCGATTGGCGCCCGAACATCCCTTTCCTGCAGCTGTGGAAGACGCTACGGCGGCATACCTGAGTTTGCTGGACGAAGGAGTGCATCCGAGCCGCATCGTCGTCTCGGGAGATTCTGCAGGCGGCGGACTGGCCGCATCGCTTCTCGTCAATCTGCGCGACAAGGGTCACGCGCTGCCAGGAGCCGCCGTGCTGCTGTCGCCGTGGACAGATCTAACATTGAGCAGCCCCTCCCTCTACGACCCCGAAATCGCAGATCCAATGCTGCACGTCGAAGGAGCGTCTCACGCGGCAGCGGCATATCTGGCCGACACCCCGCCCGATCATCCCCTGCCTTCGCCCGTATTCGCAGACCTGACCGGACTTCCACCTTTGCTCATCCATGTCGGAGATAGCGAAATCCTGATAGACGATGCCAAACGTCTTGCTCGTAGGGCCGATGAAGCAGGGGTTGATGTGAAGCTCGAGGTCTGGCGTGACCAGATCCATGTGTTTCACGCCCTTGGTCCTTTTTCACCAATAGCTCGCCAGGCACTCGACGCAATTGCAGATTTTGCCGAGCGGCAAGTAATAGTGGAGCCGTTACCAGCCTGAACACGGCGTATCTACACGCCGGCGCCATCCGGGGTCCATGTAGTGCCTACCTGGCGACTCGTCAACACGCGGTGCCATTCGAATCGGGGGAACTCGTTGGTCCGTTTGGGAGGTGCTCAGTCGGGCGACAGGGTTACGTCGAGCTCCCGGCCGATTTCCTCGGCGACCCTTCTAGGTCGTCGGCGGGAAGCGGAGGGGCGCTTGCATCAAGCATGCCAGCCCCACCTCGCAACGGCCCACCGGAGACGTGAGGTGCCAAATTGAAGTGGAGATGGGCTATGCGTTGGCCGAACACGTTCACGAAAACGAATTCGGCTCCGGTAATCGTCTTGATCACCCGCGAAGTCGAGGACAGCACCGTACCGAGCGTCGTGGCTTCGATGCCATCGAGATCGGTGATGTACGGAATGTGACGTTTCGGCTCAACGTATGAAAACCCCGAGATAGGAGCTATGAGGCTCGTTGAAACGCGCCAGAGATCGCTCTCCCAGACCCGGACTCTGCCGAGTTCCACGTCTCCAACGTCGCCTGCACAGATCAAGCAAGGATTCGTCATCACATTCATCGTACCGATCGTCTTATAAAGGCCGAGCGCTCAGTAGCCTCGCGGGCTGTGCGTCGATCCCTCGTATTCCTCGTGGCCGTGGCGGGCTTCGGTCTCGCCGGTTGTACCGCGCTCGGTCTGGAGCTGTCGCCTGATGGCGAGCAGTCGAGTGATGAGCCGACCACATCCACCTCGACCTCGACCACCACGACCTCTTCCTCGTCGACTACTACCACGACGACCACGACGATCCCCGCATTTGATCTGACCGGCGTTGTAACTGCACCGTCGGGGCTGCCGCTGGCCGACGCAGTCGTGTCAATCGCCGGGACATCTGCAGTTACGGGGAGTGACGGGGCCTTCACCCTCGAATCGATCCCGGCAGGAACGGTTACCGTCGAACGGCCGGCCTGGATGGCGAAGGAGTTTGAATTCGCCGGCGAGCCGACCATGGACGTGCAGCTCGAACCGAGAACGGTCAGAGCATTGCGGGTATCGAGTTATACCTCGATGGAGCCCGAAAAGTTTGCTGCCCTACTGGATTTGGCCGAAGGAACGACTGTCAATGCCCTGGCGTTCGACACCAAGGATGAGACTGGCTACGTGCTGTACGACACGACGAGTCAGGTCGCAGCGGAGATAGGTTCAATCAATCCCCAATACGATCCGCGCGAGCAGATTGCAGTGGCCAAAGACCGGGGTCTGTACACGATCACCCGCATCGTGACCTTCGAAGACAGGGTGTGGTCTGCTGCCAAACCCGAGGACAAGCTGTCATGGATCTGGATGGACCCGTTGAATCAGAGCAATTGGACCTATCCGCTTGAACTGGCAGAGGAGGCGTGTGAACTCGGTTTCGACGAGATCCAATTCGACTACGTGCGGTTTCCGGCAGGAAAAACAGCAGCAGCAGCCGAGCGCAAACGCCCGACTACCGCAGACGATCGGGTCGGGGCTATCACGGGCTTCCTATCAGCAGCGGTCGACAAGCTTCATCCTCTGGGCTGTGCGGTGTCGGCCGACATCTTCGCCATCGTGATGTCATCGCCCGGTGATGAAGGAATTGGTCAGCGGATCGAAGAACTATCGCGCACCATCGATGCCATCAGCCCGATGATCTATCCCAGCCACTACTCGGACGGATGGCTGGGGTTTGCCAATCCCAACAGCCATCCGGGACCGGTAGTTGCATTCGCCCTCGATAAGGCCATTCCGAGGTTGGAAGGAACGGCGATCCTGCGCCCGTACTTGCAGGCCTTCTATTACAACGGCAGCCAAATCGGTGCGCAGATCACAGAGGCCGAAGCTCGCGGTCTGGGATGGTTGCTGTGGAATGCGGGCGGCGACTACGCGGAAAGCTGGCTGCCCGCTTCTTAGGACGATGCACCGGGTGGACGGTTTTCCAGCTGTATGGGATCCATCAGCACGGTCCTGGAGGTGGGGTAAGCCCAATGGATGTCCGGATGGCTCTGGATGGCTCGCAACAGGGGCTTCCAGATCATTTGATCGTACGTCCTGCGTTGTCGGACCGGGATCATGAACCTCGCGGTGACGATCACTCCGTGCGGGGAAGCAGAAACGTAGGTCGTTGGGGTGAAGTGTTGAAACTGGATGCGGTATTCGGGTGCGGTCCTCATCAGATCCTTCCGGATCTCTGAGCTCAGATCGGGTACGTGCGCCGTCAAAACTTCGCGTACCAACTCCTCGGCAGCATCAACGTCAGACTCGAAGGTCAATGACACCGGAACTTCGTGCCAGATATAGGGGAAGCCGGTCGTGTAGTTGAACATGGCCAACGAAAACAACTGGCCGTTTGGAATATGCACCAGGCGTCCGGTCGACTGATCGGCATGAACCCAATTGCCAATTTCGATGACGGAAAACCGGAGCAACCGGATATCAACAACGTCCCCTTGAATTGTGCCGATTTCGATCCGGTCACCGACCTCGAAGGTGTGGCGTGACAGTATGTACATCCAGCCGGCGATGTTTTTGACGACGTCGCTCAAAGCAATTGCCAGGCCTGCTGACACAATGCCGAGATATGTGAGGACGTCGGCGCCCCGCAGCCAGATTTGTGCCAGAACGATGAATACAACGGCAGTACCCACGTAGGCGCTTATCTTCGACGTTCGATACTGCAGGCCGGCGTCGGCCATGCGCCGACGCATGACTCCGACAACCAAGCGGTGAATCACGATGACCGAGAAAACGACGATTACCGAAACCAGTAGCTGTGATTGGATCACAGTGAGGCCAAAGAGCTTCATCTGCACAATCTACCGGTGGCCTTGTCTCTCCAGCCTTCCCATCGACTAGGCCGTTAGCCTCGTTCAATGACTCGCTTTCGGCTGGTGGCAGTCCTCATGTCCATCATGGCGATCGGGACGGTTCAACCATATGCCGTGGCCGTATTGGCATCTGATCTGATCGAGGCGCTTGGTATCAATCGTTTTCAGATCGGATTGCTCGCGATGGCGAATGCCCTGGTCGGTGGTCTCGCGTCGCGACCAATGGGAGGCGTCGCCGATGCTCTGGGGGGAAAGCGATTGAGTTTGATGCTCTTCGGCTTGGCAGCTCTAGGGCTCACGTTGATCGGAGGTGCGACCGGCTTCGGTATCGCGATAGTGGGCGCAGCGGTGTCGGGGGTCGCAAGCGCGAGCAGCAATCCTGCCGCGAACAAACTGATTACGCACCTGATCGTCCCGGATCGACGTGGGGTGATCACGGGTCTCAAACAGTCGGGGGTACAACTGGGCAACTCGATGTCAGGTGCGCTACTGCCCGCTGTGGCGGGCCTCTGGAATTGGCGAGTTGCGTTCATGCTTGTTGCAGCGACCGCACTCGGATTAGCCGTACTGACGCTCTTTTCGGTCGACCGCGATCCCGGCGACGGACGCCGGGATCGCCGCGCCGACCATGCTCCGCTGCCCGTTGACGTTCGCTGGCTGGCCTTGTACGGCCTGTTGATGGGCGCCGGCATCGGGGCCGCGGGCACCTTCATTCCGCTCTTCACACAGGAGGCGCTCGGTTTCAGTGAAAGGGCGGCCGGGTTGGTGGCTGCGACCGCGGCGGCAACTGCTTTTGGCGCACGCATCCTGTTTGGAAGACTTACACAGTCGGTTGATCATTTTGCCCCGGCTCACGGTGCGCTTGCGGCGGCCGGGGTCATCGCGGCCGCCCTCCTTGCCTTGGCTCCAACGGTAGGGAACTGGTTGGTCTGGGTGGGAGCAGTGGGCATGGGGTTGTCCTTCATGGCCTGGAACTCGGTCACGAATCTGGCGGCCATGGCCGTGGTGGAGCCGGGACAAGCGGGCCGGGCGACGGGGCTGGCACAAGCCGGTTTCCTGACTGGGCTCGGTGTTTCGCCACCGGTGTTCGGGTCGTTCATAGACGCAGGCGGTTCCTATCCAACGGCCTTTCTGGCGATAGGAGGCCTGGCAGCGGTGGCAGGCTTGACCACGATTGGTTGGTTTCGGACGAGTGCGCTGGGCAGCTGATCGATACCATGAAGAGATGAACCGCATCACCGCTGTTCGTTCACCCATTCGGTGGGAGGACGTTGGTTTCCCCAATAGACCGCTATTCGGTGACATCACAATCGTTACAGGCACTCCCGGCTGGTCATGGTCGCAACGGTCGCCGGATCTACCGATAGCGGTACTCGATGACGTGCCTGCTGGTGAGGTGGTTCCAGGTTGGGGTGTGGATCACGTCGTTGTCACGACGGCCAATCTCGAGCTCACGGTCGCCCGACTCACCGA
>JABDOU010000032.1 GCA_013043085.1 Acidimicrobiia bacterium | reverse complement strand
GTTCGAAGTGTCATTGTTCGTCCCACCACTCGACGAGGACGGGCTGGTCGCCGTCGTCTGGTTCGAGCTCGCCTGTGTGGTGGAAGTGACGTCTCCGTCCGTTGGTACGTCATCGGCAACTTCGGTACCCGCCTCCGGGGCACCGGTTGTGGTTGAGTTGGACTGCGTTGTCGATGTCGAACCGGCCTCCTCGTCGTCGATGACGAGCAAATTGTCCGGACCGGTATCGGGCGCAGTGGCGGAGGCCTCTAACTGATTTCCGAGTACCTCGGGCTCATCGCCCTGACCTGTTCCGCCGGCGATTCCAACCAGGATCCAAACGGTCGCTCCGAAGAGAATCGCCAGAACAGGAACCATGCGAATCGCCCAGCGATTCGGGTCCTCACCAATCTCGAAATACTGATACAGCCGCCCATGCTGAAACCCGGGTCCCCGCTGTGTCATGTAAGCCTCCGCCTCATCGCTCTCCTACGGATGCCAAGCGCCAGGGCATGCCGATTGCGAGGTACCACATTACCTGAACTCGACTGGTCGGCGTCAGGCGTGAGGATGTAGGAGACGAACCTGGTAACACGGCGGCGAAAGGCGATCCGCTAGCCTGCGGCTACTCGATACGCGGGGGCATACTCCATACGTAGTGGTATGGCTCCTACGTAGTGGTACAAAAACACGGGCGCTTAGCTCAGCGGGAGAGCGGGAACCCTTCGGGTTCCTTGGGAGTAGCCTTCGGCTACTCCATACGTAGTGGCATGGCTCCTACGTAGGAGGACAAAATTCGGGCGCTTAGCTCAGCGGGAGAGCGCTTCCTTGACATGGAAGAGGTCACAGGTTCAATCCCTGTAGCGCCCACCGAAGGTCACATGGATATCCAGATACTGATCGGCGAAGTGAGCCTCGATGGTGTCCTTCACATACCCGACGGCGCTGGCCACATCGTTGTGTTCGCTCATGGCAGCGGTAGCAGCCGTCATAGTCCTCGAAATCGGTTCGTCGCCGATGTTCTGAACGAGGCCGGCCTGGCCACGCTCTTATTCGATCTGCTCACGGCTCGGGAAGAATCTGATCGTGGCAATGTATTCGACATTGAGCTCCTGGGTCATCGGCTTCTGGAAGTGACGAACTGGCTCGAGGCGAACCCGCCCACAAGCCGCTTCGGGGTCTCTTACTTCGGAGCGAGCACCGGCGCCGCTGCCGCGCTGTGGGCTGCAGCAGGCTCGACGGCTGTGAGATCGGTCGTGTCACGAGGCGGAAGGCCGGATCTCGCCGGCGCCGTCTTAGCTGACGTCGCTGCGCCCACACTTCTGATTGTCGGAAGTAATGATCGACAGGTTCTCGAGCTGAACCAGAAAGCGCATGACAAGATGACCTGCCTCAGCGAGGTGCTGGTTATCGAGGGAGCGACTCACCTTTTCGAGGAACCCGGTACCTTGCGCCAGGCTGCGGAGGCGGCGCGCGATTGGATCGTTCGCCATAGTTCAGCCGCCATTTGACGCGTCGCTACGGTTCCAGGGCCCATGTTGGCCAGCAGACAGCGGGCCGCGCGTTGTGTACGATCATTGTTACAGGCTGTGGTTGTTGGTCCGATGGCGAAAGGACTCCACTCGGTGGAACTCGAAGCGCTTTCAATGGAGGTTCGCACTGAATTGTGCAAGCGGCTCGAACATTGCTTCGACCTCATGTTCGAAGCCGTGGACTATCGGATGGACGTCTTGCGGGAACACGACGTCAGACGCTTCAGTCTGGTGCCGGTCGCTGAATATCAGGTGATCAGAATCTACGCAAGCGACCTCGCAAAAGTTCGTCGAGTTCTGGATGGTTCGGCCGACGCCCTCGCCTATGTCAGCTTCATCGGGAACCATCGTGAAGGCATGGACGAAGCGGTCGAAGCCACCGACCGGGCCCTCATCGGGGCATCGCCATCTGATTCTCCAATCCTTGCCTATTTCTCTCTTCAGGATCCAGAGCTGGAGTGGGTCAATGTGGTTTTGTTCGAAGACATGGCCACTGTCGAGCGCTGGGTGAAGGCAACAAAGCACAAGGACGACTGGGCAAAAGCGGCCTCCTTTTTCAGCGAGATCGAAAAGTCCATCGGATATCTGTCCTACGACGGATCAGCTACGACGCTGGATCCGATGCGTCTTGTCGTCAGGAACTACGAGACCACTGTCGTCTGAGTTCTAACGACCCCGTCCTCGACGGCAGCCTTGGCCACCGCCGCCGCGACTGCTGGCGCGATCGCCTTGTTGAAGGGGTTCGGGACGATGTAGTCGGCGGTCGGCTCCTGAACGGCGCCGGCAATCGCCAGCGCCGCCGCCAGCTTCATGCCTTCTGTTATCGAATGAGCGCCCGCATCGAAAGCACCGCGGAATACACCGGGGAACGCAAGTACGTTGTTGATCTGATTCGGGTAGTCACTGCGGCCGGTAGCCATGACAGCCACAATGTCCTCAACGTCCTCGGGCCGGATTTCGGGATCGGGATTCGCCATGGCAAAAACGATGGGCTTGTCTGCCATCGTCTCAACCTCCGCTCGCCCGGCAACCCCGGGTCCACTCACTCCGATGAATACGTCGGCACCGACCATGGCCTCGGCGACAGTCCCTTCGACGCCGCGAGGGTTGGTATTGTCCGCCAGCCACTGCTTGCCGCTCGTCAGATCGGGACGGCCGGAGTGGATCGCGCCGATCCTGTCACAAACCACTATGTCTTCGATGCCACCATTGCTGAGGATCTTGGCGACGGCCACGCCGGCGGCTCCGGCACCGACCATGACCACCCGCAGGGCTTTGAATGGCTTTCCTACGACCTTGGCCGCATTGAGGAGGGCGGCCAGCGTCACGATGGCGGTCCCATGCTGGTCGTCATGGAAGACGGGTATGTCGAGTTCGTCCCGGAGCCGTTCCTCTACCTCGAAGGCCCCAGGCGCTGCGATGTCTTCGAGATTGATGCCTCCGAATGTTGGCGCAACCGCCTTGGCTACCGCGATCAGCTCTTCGGTCGAGTTCACATCTACGCAAATGGGGAAGGCGTTTACTCCGGCGAACTCATTGAACAGAACTGCTTTGCCTTCCATCACCGGCAGGGCACCGATGGGGCCGATGTCTCCCAAACCGAGCACGGCCGACCCATCCGAAATGATCGCAACGGTGTTCTGACGGATCGTGTAGGTAAAGGCGAGTGATTCGTCGTCGGCGACGGCCTGCGACACACGCGCCACGCCCGGGGTGTACGCCATTGAGAGGTCGATAGCATCGACGAGTGGACGGCGGCTCACGGTGTCGAGCTTTCCGCCTTCGTGAACGTGGAACGTCATGTCAGACGACTCGATGACATCGATTCCTTCAACGTCGTTCACGGCGTCGATGATCTCGCTGATGTGTTCTTCGCTGCCGGCATCCACGATGATCTCGCGGGTTACCGAATCACCCCGAACCACAAACCCTTCCATGCGAGTGATGTTGCCGCCCGCCTCGCCGATCCGTGTGGCCATACGCCCCAGCGTGCCCGGCTTGTGCCAAAGTCGCACCAGCAGGCGGACGGCGTAGGCGGGCGTCGGCTTATTCGACATCGGGCTCCAGGGGGTCGGTTTCGACGAGTATACGGAAAGATACGATGGCGCCATCAGTGCTGCGAACCAGGACGCAGCGGTAGAAACCGTCCTAACCTCACGGCATGGTTGCCGGATACTCGGGCACTCCGCTCGTCAAGAAACTCGGGATCAAAGCCGGACAGCAACTGGCGTTCATCAATGAACCCGACCACTTTCGATCGCTACTCGTCGACCTGCCGGTGAAGCGGGATATCCGCACCACGGCGCGGGGCAAAGCGGATCTGGCCATCGCGTTCTTCGTCCGTCGGAGTGAGTTTGAGCGGCGTCTCCCGGCTCTTCAAACGTCGATCTTTCCTGCTGGGGCGCTCTGGGTTGCCTGGCCGAAGAGGGCATCGCGGGTACCCACCGATATGACCGAGGACGTCGTCAGGGAGGTCGCTCTTCCGCTCGGATTAGTTGACATCAAGGTCTGTGCCATCGACGAGACCTGGAGCGGCCTCAAGGTTGTCTGGCGAAAAGAAAACCGCTAAGCCTCAACTTAGCAGGCGCGGGGGAGAGGCATACTTGTCGAGTGCAAGAGATGAACGTCCTCGGTGAAGTGCTTGAACCGTGTAGCTCCGATCCCCTGACGGGATTCTTCCGAGACGGGTCATGCAACACCGGCCCCGAGGACCGGGGAAGTCACACGATCTGTGCGGTTGTGACTGCTGAGTTCCTCGAACATCAGCAGCGCATAGGCAACGACCTCAGCTCACCGATGCCGCAGTTCCGTTTCCCGGGTCTGCAACCCGGCGATCGATGGTGTGTGACGGCCAGAAACTGGTGGCAGGCGCATCTGGACGGGGTGGCCGCACCCGTGGTGTTGTCTTCGACCAATGCCGCGGTCCTCGAGCTGGTGCCGCTGGACGTACTCCAGATGTATTCGGTCGACGTGCCCAGCGACCCCGGAGACATCGACGCCTAGCTGGTCCGAGCCACGGCTCGCGATCGCAAACGACTCTCGCGGGTAATCACTGTGGCGAGGGCGGTAACCACGAGGGCCATGCCGGCATACTGGATCAGGTTGGCCGGTTCATCCAGGAACAGGGCTGCAGCCAACGTCGATAGCGCCGGGATGCCGAGCGTGAGTAACGATGTGACGGACAGCTTGACTTTCAGATGCGAGAAGTTCATCAACAGGTGACCGGTTCCGGGAATGGCCAGAAGGAGAGCCAGGCCGCCCCATGCTTCCAGAGAGGGGACATCGAACTTGAGGCCGGCGTCCACGAAGGCGATGGGGGCCAGCGTTGCTGAGCCGACCAGCAACTGCATGGTCTGGAACTCGAAGGTGTCCAACTGCTGGCGCGCAGTTTTGGCCAGTACGAAATAGGCGGCGAAAAAGAGCATCGCCACGAATGCGAGGAAATCGCCCCACGGATTCCAAACCGCCGTGCTCGATGAGCCGAACACGACGATGGCCACCCCGATGAAGGCGACCACCGCAACCCCGATGAACCAGCGATCGATCGATTCGCCGAATCGTCTTGATGCGAAGTAGAACAATATGAGAGGCTGCAGATTGCCGATCACGACGGCGTTGGCGACCGTGGTTGCTTTGATGGCGACGAAGAAGATGGCGATCTCGATGGCAATCACAGCCCCCGCCGGTGCAGAAAGCATCAGGTTGCGTTTCGAGATGCGACCACCGCGAGCCACAAAGATTGCGGTGTATACGACTGCTCCGAGCAGGATGCGCCAAAACGCGACTTGAATCCCGGGTAGCGGGACCGTGCGAACGATGATGTTTCCTGCCGCCCAGGACAAGGCGGCCAGGACAGCCGCAGCCAAATAGAGAGAATCGGAGCGCTCGATGGGCGCGGGTTTGACGTTGATGTCGCGAATCTAGCCGGGACCTGATATCGGGAAGCGTTGGCTCGGATGTTCAGTTGGTGATGACAAGCCTGGCGGCCACCGGACGATGGTCGCCTCCCCATTCGAACTCCGGGATTGTCGCCGATCTGATTTCGATGTCGCGGTTCACCAGGATGTGATCGATATGCAGCAGAGGCGGTAGGAACAGATTGGTCGGCCATGTCGCCGGGTACAGTCCGCCCGCTTCGGCATGGGCGTCCCGAAGCCCCGAGTCGGCCAGGAAATCTCGAAACACACCGTGTT
>JABDOU010000403.1 GCA_013043085.1 Acidimicrobiia bacterium | reverse complement strand
AGTGGCGGGTGACCCCGGGATCCGTGATCGAGATGAAATAGGCGGCTCCATCACTGCTTGTGATCGGATCGGTGTACATCACGGCGACCTCGACTCCGTCCCACGCTTCGTCGAAAGTAAAGTCCTTTTTGACGAGCTCCTGGGAAGGCAGCCCCTGGTATGGGAGCACGACATCGCTCAAAACCCGACGCGAGACCAGATCGCGTACGTTCAGGGGAATATCGCGCACCGTTGTGATGCCGATCGGGAATGCCGATGCTGCCACGGGTTGCGAGAACGCTTCGGCACTGGCGAGCCCACCCGCGGCGAACGCCATCTGCGAGATCAGCGGAAATGTAACGTCCTCAGAAGAGTGGACGAAGGGAGGGTTGGCGACCTCGGCATTTGAGTAGACGTCCCAATCATCAGGAAGCTGAATCAGAGATTCCTGCGTGGCGTCGATGTGCCGGTTCGCATCATCCGCGCCGCAACCTCCGACGACGAGGCCCAGGACCGCCAGCAACGAGATCATTCTTCGCATACAGGCTTCACGGTAACGGCTCAAAAGTCCTATCGGTAACCTTTCAGGACTTCGAAGAAAGGCCCGTTGTGGACCGTGTCCGGATGCTATGGCAAATGGTCTCCTCGATCACCGATTCATTCGACTCCGCTCTCAATCGCTGGGCAGTTGACATCGCGGACCCGAAACCGGGAGAACATCTTCTCGACATCGGCGCAGGCGTGGGTCCGTCTTCGCTCGTGGCGGCTCATCGCGGCGTCCAGGTCACAGCCCTCGAACCGTCGAGGTTCATGCGGGCCGGTCTATCACTCAGGAACCGCATTGCCAACGGACCGATAAGAGTTGTAGCAGGATCGGTCGAGAGCATTCCTCTCCAGAATGAGGTCGTCGACGTGGCCATTGCTGTGAACTCCTTCCATCATTGGCAAGATCGTTCGAAAGGACTTGCTGAGATTCACCGTGTTATGAAGCCGGCGGGGCGTCTCTACCTCGTCGAAGAGGATTTCGACAGCGAGCAGCACTCCATGTCCGAGGCCATGAACCGCTTCTTTTCATCCCACCAGGAGCTCGCCGTCGACCCGCTCGTCGCCCAGGATGAACTGGCCGGGGCCGGGTTCAGTTCGATGGATATGCGTTCCGAAACAGTTGCCGATGAGCCGGTCCGATTGTTCTCCGCGCGTCGGTGACCTCCTCACCAGATCCGTCGATGCTCACCGTCGAGGCTCACCGTCGTGGCTTTGCGTCGAACACTTCGGAGTCGTGCTGGCCCAGTTCGGGGGCCGGACGCAGGGGTAGATGCTCACCGGTTGGCGCCCGGACGACGTGATAACTACCAGATTCGGTCTCGATGGACTCGACTGCATCTGCACCATACGGATATGTCATAGCGTCGATTACCGATCGGATGGGCGCGTGGGGAACATCGGCGCGCTGTAATCGTTCGATTGCTGATTCGGTCGTCATGCCTGCCAGCGCTACCGAAACCATCCGGTTGACCGCATCCGACGCGGCGGCGCGGGCAGCGTTGGTCTCCAGTCCATCGACCGGAGAGAGCTCGAGAGCATCGGCAAGCCTGATCCAGAATTTGTCACCGATCACGGCGATTGCGAGCCACCCATCCAGGGTTGGAAAAGCACCGTAGGGGAGCAGTGTGTGGTGACCACTCCCAACGGGTCCCGGCTCTTCTCCGGTGGCCGTGGCGGATGTTCCGACGTACGACAAAAGCGTCATCGTTGCGTCGACCAACGGCACCTCGACTCTGGAGCCGTGTCCGGTCCTGATGCGGCGGATATAGCCCCCGAGAGCTGCGATCGCCGCCCACAGGCCGGTTGACAGATCACCTATTGCGACGCCAGCTCGCAAGGGCGGTCCTCCGGATTCGCCCGTCACAGACATGATTCCGCTTTCGGCCTGGGCGATCAGGTCGTAGCCGGGGTCGTCAGACCGCCCGCTTGACGCTCGAAATGCCGGGATCGATACCCACACCAGCTCGGGGCGGGTTGCCAGTGCTGCATCGGCGTCGAGCCCCAGTCGATCGGCAGCTGCGGGTCGAAAGTTCTCGATGACGATGTCGGCCCGGTCCAACAAGAGATCCAGTCGAGCCTTTCCCTCAGCAGTTTTGAGGTCTATGACGACACCGCGCTTACCAGTGTTCAACGAACTGAAATACAGCGAGCGACTACCGATGAACGGCCCGATTCCCCTGGATGGATCACCCT
>JABDOU010000383.1 GCA_013043085.1 Acidimicrobiia bacterium | reverse complement strand
GATTGGATCTACGCAGACGCAGACGGAATCCTCGTCGCCCGCCACGCACTACACGCTGCGTAGATTCAAACGATCGTTAGCGTGTGATTCCCGTGAGTGCTTTTCGTCGATGGACTGCTGTGATTGTTCTCATGTGCATGGTGGCCGGTGCTTGTTCCGGAACGAGTCCAGATCCCACGTCACAAAACTCGTCGTCCAACTCCACTGTCCTCGTTGAGTCGAGAGAATCCTCAACCACCCTGCCGACGCCTTTGATTCCGTCGACGACGTCGTCGAACCCCACAAGCACCACGACCACGCTTCGTTCAACCGGGCCGATTGACTGTGACAGCGAACCGGGGGTTTGGCATGATGGGGTTGCCAATGGCAGACGATTCCGCGCGATGCTTCCCTCCGGCGTCGGAAATCATCCGGTAATCCTTGAATTCCACGGCTTCGCCGGCACTGCGGCTGAGCAAAGTGACGTCAGTGGTCTAGGGGCACTGGCCGCCGAAGCCGGATTCGCGGTCGTGGTATTCGACGGTCAAGGCCAGCCGGGTCGGTCGCTGCGATGGGACCTGAACGGAGGCTTCGACAGCGACGTTGCCTTTGTAGATCTCACGATGCCTTCCCTGTTGCCATGTGCCGGACCGATGTTTGCGACCGGGTTTTCGAACGGGGCAGCGTTCGCAAGCGTGCTCGGCTGCGAGAGCGAGTTGGATGTGATTGCGGTAGCTACGGTGTCATGGGCGACAGAGCCTTGTGACAACGAAGCGCCTTTGCCCATCCTGGCGTTCCATGGAACAGCTGACGGCACCGTGCCCTTCGACGGCGACGGAAATGACGTGCTGGAGTTTCTCCTGGGCCTGGGGAGCGGCCCTGCCGAGGCCGCAATCGGGGATTGGGCGAGACACAACGGGTGCACCGATTTCACGGTGAAGCAGATCGGGCCGGACGTTCAATACACAGAATGGTCCGGCTGTGAGGCAGACACGGGGTTCTACCGGATCTCGAATGGCGGCCACTCCTGGCCGGGCTCAGATTCGGAAGTCCAGTTCGGCGTCACGACCCGAACGATCGCTGCGTCGAGTCTCATCGTGGACTTCTTTCTCGCCCAGTTGGTCTAATCGTCGATCCACGATTCAATGGGCACGCCCAGAGCGTCAGCCAGCCGATTCACATACGCGTAGTAGCCAACGATTTCCGTCACATGGAGAACATCGAGATCCGTGAGACCTGCAGCTCGCAAGGACATGACGTCATCCTCATCCATGCTCTGAGGTGACCGCGTGAGTTTGTCGGCGAAGCGGAGCGTGGCCAGCCGGCGCTCATCAAGTCCTGCAGTTTCGTAGTTGACTTCGATGCGGCTGGCCAAAGCATCATCTCGCAACAGCCGGCGCAGACCGCGCCGGTGATGGTTCAGTCAGTAGTGGCACTCGTTGATGCCGCTGACCACGACCGCAATCATCTCCCTGTCCACCTTGGGCAATGAGGCCGTTGGTTTCATCGCATGTCGATACAGAGCGAGGTGTGCAGCCATGCCGGCCGCGTCGAGAGAGTGAATGGCCAGGATGTTGTCTACTCGCTGATACGTCGGATCGATGACCTGCTTGCGAAGCTCCTCGAGCGTCGGATCACTCCACTCCCGATCGTCCAACATTTCGATCCAGGGCTGTTCCATGGGCCGACATTAGAGCAATGTAAGATCTCGCTCATGCCAAACGTCTCTGCTCTCTGGCTCAAGCCGGCTCATAACGGCGCCATGAAACCGATCGACACCCTGACGTTGCTGGAAGGCACAGGGATCGAAGGCAACGCCGATCAAGGTGGATGGCGACAGGTCACGATTATCAGCGAGGACCGTTGGTCTCAAGTCAACGCCGACCTCGACGCCACAGTCGATCCGCAGCTGCGGCGGGCCAACATCATGGTCGCCGGATTGGAGCTCGCCGAGAGCCGGGGTCGAGTGTTGGAGCTGGGAGAGTGCCTGATAGAGATCCGCGGCGAAACCAGGCCGTGCCGCCTGATGGACGAGCAGCATTCAGGCTTACGCGACGCCCTCTCTTCGAATTGGGGCGGCGGCGTCTTCGGTGTTGTTACGCGATCGGGCACTGTGAGTGTCAACGACGAGGCGCGCCTTCTCCAGGGAGGTTGAGGTGAGCTTTCTCACGGGGCTTCCCAAAGCCGAGCTACACGTGCACATCGAGGGCACGCTCGAACCGGAGATGATGTTCGATATCGGGCGCCGCAACGGTGTTGAACTCGGATATGCCTCGCCGGATGAGATAAGAGCCGCCTACGAGTTCAACAGCCTCCAGGATTTCCTCGATATCTACTACCTGGGTGCAGCAGTACTCCAGCACGAGCAGGACTTTTTCGATCTGGCTTACGGCTACTTCGAACGGGCTGCGGCAGACGGCGTCCGGCGTTCCGAGATCTTCTTCGATCCACAGACGCACACCGATCGAGGCATACCAATCGGGGTCGTGATCAGTGGACTTGCGGGCGCCGCTGAGCGGGCATCGTCAGAGCTCGATATGAGCTGCGATCTCATCCTGTGTTTTTTGCGGCATCTTCCCGCCAATGCTGCCATGGAAACCCTCGAGAGCGCCCTCGACCACCGGGAAAGCTTCATCGGCGTCGGTCTCGACTCTTCCGAGGTCGGCTTCCCGCCGCGGCTCTTCACTGACGTTTTTGCTCGCGCCAGGTCAGAAGGTTTGAGAGTCGTTGCTCACGCCGGAGAGGAGGGCCCACCCGAATATGTCCATCAGGCGCTCGATTTGCTCGGCGCCGAACGGATCGACCACGGCGTCAGGTCACTCGAGGACCCCGGACTTGTCGAACGACTCGTGGCAGACCAAATCCCTCTCACTGTCTGCCCTCTTTCGAATGTCAAGCTGGCAGTCGTTGAGAGTATGAGCGATCATCCTCTGGCAACGATGATCGACGCCGGCCTGCTCGTCACCATCAATTCCGACGATCCTGCCTATTTCGGAGGATACGTTGGCAAGAATTATGAGGCGGTGGCGAATGCGCTGGCCCTTGACGACTCGGTGATGGCCCGGCTCGCCAAAAACTCGATTTCAGCCAGCTTTCTCGATGATATCTCGAAAACGTCCCTTCTTTCCGAGATCGACGCGTACGTAGCGAGCTGAGTGGCGAGCTAGATCGTGCTCACCCGGCAGACTCGTCTGCGGTCTTCTTCACGGCGGCGAGAATCTTGGCGTATCCGGTACACCTACAGAGATTGCCCGACAACCCGATGCGAATCTCATCCTCGGTTGGCGTCGCTTTGGTCGCAAGCAACGCATGTGCCGACAGAATCATGCCAGGTGTACAGAACCCGCATTGCACCCCGCCTTCTTCGAGCATGTTGCGCTGCAACGGATGCAGCTCGCCATCGACGCCGAGCCCTTCAATCGTCGTGATGTTCCGGCCAGAGGCCTGAATTGCGAGATATGAGCACGAGTTGACCGGGCGGCCATCGACGAGCACCATGCACGCACCGCATTCGCAGTCGTCGCATCCCTCTTTCGTGCCTGTGAGACCTATGGCGCCACGCAGCACGCTCAGCAGATTGTGGTCGCGGTCGGCGTCGATGGGATACTCGGTTCCGTTAACCGTGAGCGTGTAGTTCATGATGCCCCGATGCCCAGCGAACGGTTGAGTGGTACTCCGAGGTTTTCGCCCTGGGCTCTGGCGGCTGCTGCTGCCAAGGCCCGTTTCGCCATCACGCCAACCGTATGCCTTCTGTAGTCGGAGCCCGCCCGCACATCAGCTATAGGTCGACTCTGCTGCGAGGCTGCGTTTGCTACGGCCGCAAGCACTTCATCGTCGACCGGTCGACCGACGAGGTCCTCCGGCAACTCAACCTGCACCATCGTCGGGGCTACTGCCGACAACGCGACTGATGCCGAGAGCAAGGCGTCGTTATCGGGTGCAAGGGTGACAGCGGCGGCGGCGCCGACCACGGCTATCTCCATTGCCCTGCGATATTCGAGGCGCACATATCCGCTGCCCGATCGCTCCGGTCGGAGTGGAAGCAAAACGGCCGTGCACAGCTCGTCGTCGGTTGCGGCGGTTCTGCCCGGTCCGATCCATAGTTCGGAAACATCGAGATATCGCGTGTGGTCAACCGTCCGCAGCTCAACTCGGGCGTTCAACACCATGAGCGGTGCCCCCGTGTCCATGGCGGGGCTGCCATTCATGATGTTCCCACC
>JABDOU010000373.1 GCA_013043085.1 Acidimicrobiia bacterium | reverse complement strand
GGTGGGCAACGCGCCGCTGCCTACGTAGCCTCCTGCCCATCCGAGGCCGCTGAGCTCATCGAAGGCAACTCACGGCGTCCAGTCGCGAGCGACACCGAGTACGCCTCCCCAGCGATGACTTACCCTGGTGCCCTCGAGGACGGGAAACAACTCTGTGAGCGTTCCCCACAGAGACACGTGGTGATCGGGCGAGAATTCGGCCCCGCGGCGAATGCGCGAACCAAAGTCGTAGGGTGCGCCTCTTCCGCCAAAAGCAATGCGGCCATCTGCGGTTCGCTGGCCATATATGACCATGTGTCGGTAGTCGCCAAAGGTCTCTCGATCGTCGAGGCCTATCTGATTCCAAGCGGCATCCGATAGCGGCTCAGTCGCAAGCATCAGCGAGTACAACGGTGCCAGCTCGCGTTCGTGGCCATCGATTTCGGCGGTATAGCCCTCGGTGGCGCGAATCACGATGGGAGCCGATACTGTTGCGCGGTTCGTTGCGACGACCCCGGCCTCGATCCCGGTTGCCTCCGTGTTCTCGTAGATCGTGACACCGCGGCGTTCCGCGGCTGTCGCCAACCCGGCTACGAGCTTGGCCGGATGGATCGCGGCGTTGTGCGGAGAGAATTCTGCTCCGATGCTTCTGGTTGCTCTGATGCGCTCGTTCGTCTCTCCGAGCGACAGCAGCCTGGCGTCGGCGTCGGTCCAACCGAGGCGATGGACCGATGCCACATGCCCCTCTGCACGCGCTTTTTGACCCCCATTGCGGAACAAATGGATGGTGCCGCCCCGTTGCCAATCACAATCAATGCCCTCCTCGTCCACGACCCGGTTGATCTCATCAAGGGCATCGATGAGCACCCGACCCCATCGACGCGCGGTCTCGGTGTTTGACAGTTGCTCGATCTTCTCCAGGTCGGACGCAAACCCGGCATAGCACCAGCCTCCGTTTCTTCCCGAGGCTCCATAGCCGATGAAGTCGCGTTCGAGTACCGCAATCGTCAGCTCCGGGTTTCGGACTGCCAGGTAATACGACGTCCACAGTCCCGTGAATCCGCCACCGACGATTGCCACATCGACAGCGATCGCTTCGCCGAGCGGAGGGCGCGTAGGCTTGCGGGGGATCTGATCCCACCAGAGCGGATAAGGCTTGGCTTTGGCGATTGAGTCGATGCTGCGAGCACTGGGCATGAGTGGTAGCGTACCATTTAGTACAACAGTGTTGTACAACCTCTCGGGAAGCGTAGGAGGATCGAGATGGCAACAGACGTGAACATGTATGTCGCGGGGGAGTGGACGGAGGGAAGCCGCGACGCCGCGTATGAACTCAAGTCGCCTGCCACCGGTGAGCACATCGCCAACATCCCGATGGCAAGCCAAACCGATATCGATCGTGCGGTCGCCGCTGCCCGCGCGGCCCAGGAAGACTTTCGCCACTGGTCAGCGTTCGAACGCGCAGAGCTGTGCCTGGCGATTGCGGCGGCAATAGAGCCGCTCGTCGAAGAAATCGCTCGCATCCAGACCCTCGAGCAAGGCAAGCCATATCACGCCGAGTCGCTGGACGATATCGCCGAGGCGAATCAGTATTTCTACAACGCCGCCGAAGACGTGAAACGCCTCACGGGTGATGTCATCCCAACGTCGGATCGAAACAAACGGATGTTCACATTTCACCGTCCGGTGGGGGTGTGGGCGGCGATCACCCCCTGGAACTTCCCTGTCACCATTCCGCTCGAATACGTGGGACCTGGTCTGGCGGCCGGCAATGCCGTCATTGTCAAGCCGCCGCTCCACACCAGCTGGGCCCTGCTCAAGCTGGCGGAGGCTTTTGACGCGGCGGGCGTTCCGAAGGGGCTCGTGTCGATCATCCCTGGAGAGGGCGATATCGGAGAGATGCTGGTGACGCACGACGGTGTGGACGCGATCGGGTTTACCGGTTCATCGGCAACCGGACGGAGAATCATCTCTCAGATGGGCATCAAGCGTTCAATCATGGAGATGTCTGGAAATGGCCCGACCATCGTCACCGGGGACGCGGACGTGGCGGCGGCGGCCGAGGCGGCGGTTTATGGCGCCTATTACAACGCCGGCCAGGTGTGCTGCGCGACCGAACGGGTCATCGTTGTCGATGCGGTGCACGAAGAATTCGTCGAGCGCGCCATGAAGGCCGCCGAGATCGTCCACCTCGGAGATCCGTTCGCTGAGGAAACCACGATGGGGCCTCTCAACAACGAACCGACTGCCGCCAAAATGGATCGCCACATAGCCGACGCAGTGGAACGGGGGGCCCGGGTGCTCGCGGGAGGTGGACGCCGGTCCGGATTCCCGACGGACCTCTACTACGACTTCACGCTCATCGACGACGTGCCCGAAGACAGCGCCGTCTCACAGGAGGAGTCCTTCGGGCCGGTGCTGCCAATCCTGTCGGCGGCCAACGACCAGGAGGCTGTCGATGTCGCCAACCGATCACGCCTGGGACTGCAAGCCGCGGTGTTCACAAAAAGCCTGTCAAAAGCCTTCTGGTACGCCGATCGAATTCGATCCGGGACGGTGGTCGTGAACGACTCGACCGATTTCTGGGAGACGTTCCAACCCTTCGGGGGAGCGGCTGGTACCGACACAGGGTGGGGCAGGGGCAGTCTCATCGAATTCACCGACCTGCAAACCGTCGTCCTCGACCTCGATCTTTCGGACTGACGTGCAGGCCTGGCCCTGGTCGAGGTTTGGGTGAAAGCTCTCGTCAACGGATCTGTGTGGACAGGTGGCAACCCGGGAGTACGGTCTGAAGCGATCGGGATTTCCGGTGAACGGATTGTGGCTGTCGGCACATCCGCCGACGTGGTCGAGGGCATGGGACCCGGCGTCGAGGTCATGGACCTTGAAAAGCGATTCGTTTCTGCAGGGTTCCAAGATGCTCACGTTCATCCTGCCGACGGCGGCATGCAGCGAATGCAGTGTGACCTGTCTGGCTGCACCTCGGCGAAGGAGGCCTTGGCAGCGATCGCGGCTTACGTAGCCGGGCACCCCGAAGTCGAATTCGTTCAGGGCGGAGGCTGGTTGTATCCATGGTTCGAAGGTGGGAATCCCGAAGCACATGCGCTCGATGCCGTTACGGGCGGCGTACCCACCTACCTCACTGTCGCCGACGGCCATAGTGGTTGGGCAAACCAGGCGGCTCTCCGTCTCGCCGGGATCCAATCCTCAACACCTGATCCTTCGGATGGGCGCATCGTGCGCAACGAAGATGGATCCCCCCAGGGCACGTTGCATGAGGGAGCGATGGCACTGGTCGAACGGATCGTTCCATCGCCCAGTCCCGACGAGCTGCGAGAGGGATTGTTGGCAGGTCAGAGTGCACTCTTCGAAGTGGGAGTGACCTCATGGCAGGATGCCTGGGTGAATGCCGAAATCCACGAGCTCTACCGCTCGCTTGCGATATCCGGGGAATTGAGAGCGTCAGTTCGCGGGGCGCTGTGGTGGGATCGAGAGCGGGGCCTCGAACAGCTAGACGATCTCATTGAGTTGAGCAGGGAAGGTCATGAGCGCTATGACCCCCGAACAATCAAGCTCATGCTCGACGGCGTTTGCGAAAACCACACCGCTGCGATGCTCGATCCGTATACGGACCGAGCCGGTCGGCCAACGGATAACTCGGGGTTGGACTTCATCGATCCGCAGGACTTGCCGGCAATTGTCACTGCGATCGACGCTGCCGGCCTTCAATGCCATTTTCACGCGCTCGGAGATAGGGCGGTCAGGAACGCTCTCGATGCCATCGAAGCTGCCCGCTACGCAAATGGACCCACCGATCTTCGACATCACATAGCTCACCTGCAGGTAGTGCATCCGGATGATGTCTCGCGCTTCGGCTCACTTGGCGTTACGGCCAATCTTCAACCGTTGTGGGCTTGTGCGGATGAGGCTGTGACGGAGTTGACGTTACCGTTTCTTCAGGAACCACAGCGGATCCACCAGTATCCATTTGCTGCTCTCGCACGTCGGACGAATATCGCAATGGGAAGCGATTGGCCCGTTTCCAGTCCTGATGTAATGGCGCAGGTAGCGGTCGCCGCTACCCGTGCCGTTTCAGAGGAAACCCTCGAGGAGGCCTTCCTACCCGACCAGAAACTCGACTACGCAACATCGCTGAAGGCTTTCACTTCCGGTTCTGCATATGTCAATCATCTCGATCACGAGACAGGCGTTATCGCCCCCGGTTTCCGTGCTGATCTGGTGATCCTGGATCAGGACCCATTCGGGCTTGCGTGGACCGGTGGAATCGCGGTAGACATGACACTGGTAGGAGGAGAAATCGTGCATCACAGAGACCTGGCGACCAACTGATGGCCGAGTCGTCGGTTCAATTGACCGGCGTCACCAAACGATTCGGTGACCTCGTTGCGGTCGACAACATCGATCTCGATATCAGCGACGGAGAATTCTTTTCACTTCTCGGGCCTTCCGGGTGCGGAAAGACGACCACACTGCGCATGATCGCTGGTTTCGAGTATCCGACCTCCGGAAGCATCAAAATCCATGGTCGTGAGGTCGGTCTCGAACCTCCCGATGTTCGCCCGGTCAACACCGTGTTTCAGAGCTACGCCTTGTTCCCGCACATGGACGTGCGCGAGAATGTCGGATTCGGATTGCTCATGAAGAGGGTGGAGTCGAGCGAGATCGCCAGAAGGGTCGAACGGGCCCTCGACATGGTGCAGCTCGGCAAACGGGCAGAGGCCCTTCCCGAGCAACTATCCGGGGGCCAACAGCAACGCGTGGCACTTGCCCGGGCGCTCGTCAACGAACCGGAGGTGCTACTCCTCGATGAACCTCTCGGAGCCCTCGACCTCAAACTCCGTCAGGCGATGCAAATCGAACTCAAAGAACTGCAGGAGCGAGTGGGGATCACGTTCATCTACGTGACCCACGATCAGGAGGAAGCTCTCACGATGTCCGATCGGCTCGGGGTGATGCACGACGGCTCTCTCCTTCAGATCGGAACTCCGGAGGACATCTACGAGCACCCTCGATCCCGATTCGTTGCAGATTTCATCGGCGAGATCAATCTGCTCGACGGCAGGGTTGGCTCAGACGGCAGCGTTGTTCTGAACGGCGGATACGTGATGCCACTCGACCACTCGATCACCGCAGGTTCGTCGGTCAACGTTGCGCTACGACCCGAACAGCTTCATCTGGTCCTGGTCGACGATGTGGATCTCATCCCGCCAAATGCAAGCAGGCTCGATGGGACTGTTGGTCGCCGTGTCTATTTCGGCGAGTCGTACTACTACGAGGTCAGTAGCGACGCAGGCGCTCTCGACGTTCGTCAAGAAAACCGTCCCGGTTTGACCTTGTTCGACCCGGGCCAACGGGTCACCGTTCACTGGGATCCCTCGGCTGCTGCGATTCTCGAGGAGTGAGATGACCTCCACCATTGCACCCGAGGATCATTCTCCTGAGGAAGCGCCCGCCGTTGCACACGAGGGATTGGAGGCCCGGGCTGCGGTGGCCGAACGCCGACGGGGCTTTTTGCTCGGCCTACCGGCGATGGTCTATCTCACGCTCTTGTTCGTTTTGCCGTTCTTCATCGTCGGCGTCTATTCGTTCGCCACTCGAT
>JABDOU010000365.1 GCA_013043085.1 Acidimicrobiia bacterium | reverse complement strand
GTATGTCATTGACCTCGGCTCTGGTCGGTGTCGAACTCGACACCATTGACTCGAGCAGGTTGGTTGCTACGTAGACCGGGGTGTTTGCCGCATTTCCTCTCTTTATGAGACTCTTCTGGGCCTGCGGGAGCAGCTCAATCGGAACCTGACGCGAAAGATCGCCGCGATCGATGAGCAGAGCGTCCGAGTGAGAGGCAATTTCTTCGAGGTTCTGAACCCCTCCTCGCGACTCGATCTTCGAAATGACGAACGCGTCGTTTCCGACGTGCGTTCGTATTTCAAGCACGTCTTCGCCCTTATTGGCAAACGACAGGGCGAAGTGAGTGATGCCGAGGTCTCGTCCTATCGCAAGGGCCTTCACATCTTTGGCGGTCAGCGGCGGAAGTGACAAATCGCGCTCGATGACGACTGCCTTGTTTTGCCCGACCGGCCCGCCCTGCAGCACCCGCATCACGACCGCTTCGTCGTCGCACGAAACAACCTGAGCCAACGCCGAGTTGAAATCGAGGCGAACGAAGTCCCCGGGGACCAACATTTCGACACTCTCCGGCGGATAGAAGTTGAAGTTCTTGTCATCCGCCGGCACCCTCTTCTTGTGCACCTTGACAAGCGCGTGGTCCCGGAGCGTGATTTGGCCGTCGACGAATCTCCCGGTGCGGATCTGGGCTCCCTCGGTATCGAGACAGATGGGAACGTCTGTCGCCGACCTGATGATCTTTATCAACCGGGGAAGATCGGCTGGTTCTGTGTGAGACAGGTTGATGCGAAACAGCGTGGCACCGCTCTGCTCGAGCCGCTGAATGGTTCTCGGATCCATGGAAGCAGGTCCCAAAGTGCACAGGATCTTGAGTTCGGATGGTGCCGCAGTGGTCGCGACTGTTTGCTGCATTGGTTGTTCGATCGGCGGATTCATTACGTCCATATGGTTTTTGTCTCCTCAGACTCGGTTCGTGAGTCCGCTGTGGACTCATCACTTCAAACTCTCTGCATAACCCGGGAGGTTTGGGGATCACCGCGTGTGAGGCCCGCCAGCATTGACTTTTTCATATTCGAGACCGGTTGGCGATCGCTTCGGATATCTCGACAGGTATCTCATAGCCATGTCGCGCCATTTCATCACTGACCTCGGGAAGAATGTGGGCCAGGTCGAGGGGATCGAATCGCCCCCACTTCTGCAATCGGTCGCTACGCACGGTTTCGTTCGCAGCCCGGATGATCTCGTCGGTAACGTCGAGGCCGGCGTGCGCACAAATGCGTTCCATGTGGCCGATCGGGTCCGTGACGAAGTCTTCGTAGCGCAAACGGAGTACGCGGCCTTTCTCAAACGCAGCGAGGTCCCTTTCGGCTTTCTCGGAGCAGCGAGACCACTGGCGTGCGATCACGGTCAACATGTCGTAGACCCGTAGGTCGTCTTCGATACCCCGATAGCGTGGCCCCCACACCGAGAGGTACCTGCGTTTCAGCACTCGCTTGTCGATTTGCTGACGTGCGTACTTCGCGGCGTAATGATGGAGCTGCGTCGGCGGTGTCGATTGGATCCGCCACAGGAGGCCCCGGGCCGATACCGTCCGTTGCCACTTCAGTTCGACGGAACTTATGAACGAGAACGGTGATCGAACGACATAGAGGTAGACGGCCTCGGGGAAGATGGCACGGACGTATGGGATTCTGAGGATGTTGACCGGCGTCTTCTCGACAACTCTCCGGCCGCCCTCGAGCTGTTGATATTTGAGAAACTGGCGTCGGATGTAACGCTTGACACGCGGGGTTGCATCAGATTCGTCGAATTCGTCGTGCTTTCGTCCTGGGTCGGCGAACTGCCAGAGATTGCGTGGTTCGTACCAGGCCGCTACGTCGGGATGACTTGCAAGCACGTTTTGGATGATGCTGGTACCGGAACGGGTGTTGCCAAACACGATGATTGGAGCCCGCAATTCTGTGGACGTCGCCCGGTTTCGAGATCGGGGAAGCGGTGCGTGGATGCTCATCGGGATTCGTCGGGTTGGGGGTTGATGACGGCTCGGATGGTTTTGAAGAGGATTCCGATGTCGGTGGTGAGGGTGCGGTGGAGTGCGTAATCG
>JABDOU010000346.1 GCA_013043085.1 Acidimicrobiia bacterium | reverse complement strand
GCCGAGAATCCCGGAAGGGCTGTTCGCGACAAAAGAAACGCGTCGATCGTCGTGGCGTGCCGGCTGGTGGCGGAGGGAAAGGCCCAGGGACTCGTATCAGCCGGTTCTACGGGAGCGTCACTCACGGCTGCTGTTCTGGAGCTCGGTCGCATAGAAGGAGTCCTGCGACCGGCCATCGCGGCGATCATCCCGACGACCGATCGGGGAGGGGTATTGCTCGACGCCGGTGCCAACCCCGAATGCAAACCCGAGCACCTGTTCCAGTTTGCCGCCATGGGGGTAGCCCTCGCCAGGGCGAGGCTCAACATCGACAACCCGACCGTAGGTCTGCTCAACAACGGCTCGGAAGAAGGCAAAGGCAGAGCGATTGACAAGACGGTCTACGCGCTTCTCAAAGACTCCGATCTCAACTTCGTCGGAAATGTCGAAGGTCGCGACCTCTTGATGGGCACGGCCGACGTCATTGTCACGGACGGCTTCACCGGCAACGCGGTCCTCAAGTCATCGGAAGCTACGGCGGAGCGCCTGGTTGACCTTGTCCGTTTGGGCCTCAGCGACACCCTGTCGGATCATCCTGAACTCGCCCAGCACATTCTCCCACCGCTGGTTGCGGTCCGTAATCGCATGAATCCTGACCGATACGGTGGGGCTTCGTTGCTTGGGGTCGATGGGGTAGTGACGATTGCTCACGGTACGGCAAACGCCGAGGCGATTGCTTCTGCGCTGAGGATGACGTACGAAGTTGCTGGACTCGGTCTCGTGGACAGCATCCGAGCAAGTGTCTCCTCCTGAAGAACTCGGTGAGGCTCTTGGCTACCGGTTCGTTGATCCGGAGCTACTCCAACTCGCTCTGACCCACTCGTCTTTTGCGGCTGAAGCCATCGGCGAACCCGACAATGAACGTCTTGAATTCCTCGGTGATGCCGTACTCGGTCTCGCCATCACGACCAAGCTCTACGCCGAGTACCCGGAATTGGCGGAGGGAATGCTCGCCAAGGTGCGAGCAGCGGTCGTCAACGAGCAGAGCCTGGCACGTGTTGCCAGGCACTTGAATCTGGGAGAGCATCTGCGAATTGGGCGCGGGGAGGACAGTAGCGGAGGGCGAGACAAAGCTTCGATTCTGTCCGACACGCTCGAGGCGGTCCTGGGCGCTGTGTATCTCGACGGTTCGTACCACGAAGCGGAGCGGGTCGTGCTTTCGCTCTTTGGCGAAATGGCTGATCGGCAAGCGACGAATCCCGGCAGGGAGGACTACAAGACACGCCTCCAGGAGCTGCTCGCCCAGAGCGGTGTCCGGCCCCGATACGAATCGAGTGCCAGTGGACCAGATCACGAACGCTCATACGCGGTGCAGCTCTACATCGCCGAGGAGGCTGTGGCAACCGGGCAGGGTTCGTCAAAGAAAGCTGCTGAGCAGGAAGCGGCCCGTAGCGCTCTCGAACAGCTCGGAAACGAGAAAACCGGTGCCTGAGCTCCCGGAGGTCGAATCGACTCGACGCCACCTCGAGGAACCGCTGGTCGGGCGGACCGTGACTTCCGTGGAGGTCGGTCGACCCAGGATGATTCGGCACCAGCGGATCCAGTCTGACTTCGCAGGACGGCTCGAGGGACGGAAGCTCACCGCTCTCGACCGGCACGGGAAGTTTCTCCTGGCCAGATTTGCGGGCGATATAACCCTGGTCTTGCACCTCGGAATGTCCGGCCGTATCCAGCTTGCCGCACCTGATGACGAGCTCGCTCCACACAGCAACGTGATTCTCGGATTCGACGACCGTGTTGATCTGCGCTTGATTGACCCGAGAACCTTCGGTTTCGCGGTGGCGTTGACTCCAGATGAGCTGGCTGACCACTCGGTTGCTTCGCTCGGCCCTGACGCATTGAACGCTTTGCCGAGATCGAAAGACCTCGCCGCTGCTATCGGCCACAGAACAGCCCCGATCAAATCCCTTTTGCTCGACCAGCGAATCATTGCCGGTCTTGGAAACATCTATGCCGATGAGGTGCTTCATCGCGCAAGGGTTCACGGCTCACGTGCCGGCGGCTCCCTGAAACAGCCGGAGGTAACTCGCTTACGGGGAGCAATCGGCCCCGTGCTCGCGGCCGGATTGCGTGCCGGCGGCACCAGCCTCGATGACCTCGCCTATCTGTTACCTGATGGAAGAGCGGGCGAGTACCTCGACAGGCTTCGCGTATACGGGCGAGAAGGACTGCCGTGTCGAACGTGCGGAACACCAATCGAACGATCGATCATCGGCCAACGAAGCCATTTCTCTTGCAAGACCTGTCAGACATGAGCGACGAGGTACGCGCCGTGCGAGTCTTTGTCTCTGGCCGGGTGCAGGGTGTGGGGTTCCGATATACCGCTGCCGAACGTGCCCGCGACCTGGAACTTGACGGTTGGGTGCGGAACCTGTTCGATGGCAGGGTCGAGGTGTTCGCTCAGGGGTCCTCGGCGAATCTCGACATCTACGTCTCCTGGCTCGACCTCGGGCCGTCGGCGGCTGAAGTGACCGGAATCTCGGTGCGCGATGCACCTCTGCGGCCGGGCTTTACGGGGTTCGAGATTCGCCGTTGACTTGCCGTTCTCGCGACTTCCTCAAGCCGTTCTCGATCCGTCCTCTCGCTGTCGATCTGCCGGTTGCGAAGCAATTCGAGGATGAGGGGATGTCACGAGGTTCTCACTAAATTACATCCTTGCAATTCATGCCAATAGAGTTATCCGACCGCGGGCTTGATGCTCCGCTCATCCCGCACATGATCCCGACGATGCAGCCCAACAAAATGGAAGCACGATCACAAGACTCAACGATGAACAGGCGAATCCATTGACCACCACCGGAACACGTAGCTGACCATGTACCTGAAATCGATGAAGTTGCTCGGGTTCAAGTCGTTTGCAGACCGCACCAGGCTCGAGCTGGAGCCAGGGGTCACCGTGATTGTCGGACCAAACGGGTCCGGAAAGTCGAACACGGTCGACGCGCTTGCCTGGGTGATGGGCACCCAGGCGACGAAACAACTCCGAACCTCCAAGATGGAAGACGTCATTTTCTCGGGGACCACGAACCGGCCCGCTCACCACCGTGCCGAGGTGACCGTCAGTTTTGATAACTCGGATGGACGGCTTCCACTCGATCTCTCCGAAGTCACTATTACAAGACGGCTTCTACGCGACGGAACCTCCGAGTATGAAATCAACGGCACGTCATGCCGACTGATGGACATCCAGGAACTTCTTGCAGACGGAAACGTCGGTCGTAATCAGCACATCATTGTCAACCAGGGTCAGGTCGCCGAGATCCTCAATGCTTCACCGGAGCAGCATCGAGCTGTGATCGAAGAAGCAGCAGGCGTCCTCAAACATCGAAGCCGAAGACAAAGAGCAGAGAGACGGTTGGAGCGCACAGCACTCGACCTGGCCCGACTGCAAGACATTCAGCGAGAGTTGCAGCGCCAGATGCGTCCGCTGGCCCGTCAGGCGAAAGCGGCTGAGAAGTACGTCGAGCTTCGTTCACGGATTCGGTCGCTTCGGTTGTATGTCGGCGGTCGATCGCTCTCAGCGATCCGCGCTCGCGCAGCCGAGATTGCCACCGTGCGAAGCGAATTTGCAAGCACGCTGGACAGGAACGTAGCGGAGCTCCACGTCCTGGGAGGCGATATAGCAAAGCTCGAATCCGAGACGGGAGACGTATCTAAAGCGCTGCAACGTGACACCGCCTCGGCGGCTCGCCTGGAGACCACGAGAGAGCGTCTCGACCGCATCGCTTCTGTGGCCAACGAGAGGTCCCGGTCCCTATTTGCCGGTTTCGAACAGCGCGACGATCGCCTCAATGACCTGCGCGAGGAGAACCATCGGCTGGAGGCCGAGCTGGATGTGATAGCCGCCGAACACGAAGGGGCCCAATCCGAGGTTGATCGAACCGAGGTGGCGCTCAGGGCGCTCGAGGATGAAGAGCGGTCCCTCGCCGAGCAAGAAATGATGCCGGCGGAGGGGGTCATCGCGAATCTACGGGGTGACCTTGCAGCACTCGAGGCATCAGACCAACGAGATAGTGCTGAGATCGAGACCACCCGCAGACGAATTCTCGACGTCGAAGCGCACATGGAAAGCAACGGCACCACGGTAGAAATTGCATCAGCAGAACTCCGGATAGCTGACAAGAGCAAACTGGAGGTGACGGCC
>JABDOU010000320.1 GCA_013043085.1 Acidimicrobiia bacterium | reverse complement strand
CGCCGGTGCGGGTGTCTTTGAGGCCGATCACGGCAACAATGTCTCCGGTGGCGACCTCGTTTATGTCCTCCTGATGGTTGGCGTGCATCCGCAGGAGACGTCCGAGACGCTCCTTCTTTCCCCGTGTTGCGTTTACGACCGATGCGCCCTTGGGTGCGATACCCGAATAGACCCGGAAATAGGTCAGCTTGCCAACGTGAGGATCGCTCATCAGTTTGAAGGCGAGGGCCGAGAAGGGCTCATCATCAGAGACCTTACGCTCCATGGTTTCCTCCGGTTTGCCCGGCTTGAACCCGACTGTCGGAGGGAGATCGAGCGGCGACGGTAGATAGTCGACGACTGCGTCGAGGAGAGGCTGAACGCCCTTGTTCTTGAAAGCGGTGCCCGCCAGAACCGGCGTAAACGCAAGCGACAAGGTCCCTGCGCGGATGCCCTGCTTCAGCTCGGCTTCGGTCAGATCGCCGTTTTCGAGATACTTGTCGAGCAACTCCTCGCTCGTTTCGGCGACAGCCTCAACCAACTCGGCCCGCTCGGCCTTGGCCTTTTCGAGCAACTCCTCGGGAATCTCACCCAACGTCGGTTCGCTTGGCTCGTCGCCTTCCCATTGCAGAGCTTTCATCGAAACCAGGTCGACGACTCCTCGGAAGCCCCCTTCAGATCCGATCGGTACATGCAGGCGGATCGGATTGCCATCGAGGCGATCGACAATCGATTCGACGCTCGCGTAGAAATCGGCGCCGATGCGATCCATCTTGTTGATGAAACAGATCCGGGGAACCTTGTACTTGTTGGCCTGGCGCCATACGGTCTCGGACTGTGGCTCGACGCCTGATACAGCGTCAAATACCGCGACGGCGCCGTCGAGGACGCGGAGGGATCGTTCGACCTCGGCCGTGAAATCCACGTGACCCGGCGTATCGATGATGTTGATCCAATGATTGTTCCAGCTACAGGTGGTGGCAGCGCTCGTGATCGTGATCCCGCGCTCCTGCTCCTGTTGCATCCAGTCCATAACCGCCGCGCCATCATGAACTTCGCCGATTTTGTACGACTTGCCCGTGTAAAACAGGATTCGTTCGGTGGTCGTCGTCTTGCCGGCATCGATGTGAGCCATGATGCCGATATTGCGAATTGACTTGAGTGGATGTTCTCGTTTACCCATGATTCCTACCAGCGGTAATGGGCAAAGGCCTTGTTGGACTCTGCCATCTTGTGAATATCTTCCCGGCGCTTCACCGCTGATCCCGTGTTATTGGATGCATCGAGGATTTCGTTTGCGAGACGTTCGACCATTGAGCGCTCACGCCGGCGGCGTGCGTAGTCGACCAGCCAGCGAACCGCCAGGGTCGTCTGACGACGGGGCCGAACCTCGACAGGCACCTGGTAGGACGATCCACCAACCCGCCGGGACCGCACCTCGACCGAAGGACGCAGATTGTCGATGGCTCGCTTGAGTACGACCGTCGGATCGTCGTTTGCGCGTTTCTCGACGAGCTCGAGGGCCTCGTAGACGATTCTCTTTGCGCCGGCTTTCTTGCCTTTCTGCAAAACCTTGTTGATCACCTGGGTCACGAGCACGCTGCGGTATACCGGATCGGGGTCGACGCGACGGACTTCGGCTGCTGAACGACGCATGACTAGCCCTTCTTCGATCCGTAGCGGGAGCGGCTTTGTTCGCGGGCGGCGACACCGGCAGCATCAAGCGCGCCCCGAATCACCTTGTAACGAACTCCCGGCAGATCCTTGACACGACCGCCGCGCACGAGCACGATGCTGTGTTCCTGAAGATTGTGGCCCTCACCGGGAATGTAGGCGGTCACCTCGATTCCGGATGTGAGCCGAACACGGCAAACCTTACGAAGAGCGGAGTTCGGCTTTTTGGGCGTTGCGGTATAGACGCGGGTGCACACACCTCGGCGCTGTGGCGATCCCGCCAGACCGGGGGTCTTTTCCTTCTTCGACTTCTTGCTGCGCCCTGAACGGACGAGTTGTTGGATGGTTGGCACCCGTTGCTCTTTTCGGTCTGTTCGTGTTTTTGAAAAACTTTTTGAAAAAACTGTCTTCGTGAATGTGCTCACAGCCCGTCAATCATTCGACCTCAAGGGATGTGACGGGCCCCCGGATGGAGCACCGTTTTCCAGAAAAACCGCGCACAGAAAAATCGGCGTCCTCTTCTCCCAACAACCTGCATCACTTGGACGTCGAATCGAGGATGCCGTCCGTAGTGGACTCAATCCGTCGACCCGGGTCCGATGCCGATGCCGTGTGGCAGCGGAGTCGCCGACCCTTTCTCCGAACCTGCCTGTGGGACTATTCACCGATTAGCGGGTCGGTCGGTGAACCCTCTAGGCAAGGCCCTGTGCACGCGCACCTGCGCGAGGAACGGAAGTATAGGCCGTGAATCGGCCGGTGGGCAAGCCACTTCGCGACGTCATGGGGCGCCTTCGTGCCAGGGAATCGCGGTGCCGGTCTGGACCTTCCACAGGGCCGCGTACATACCATCTTTTCTGAGGAGATCGTCGTGATTGCCCTGTTCGGAGACTCCCCCGGCGTCGAGCACGACGATGTTGTCTGCGTGGCGAACGGTAGACAGGCGATGTGCGATTACGACCGTAGTCCGGTCGATGGAGATCTTCTCCAGCGAGCGTTGGATCGCAGCCTCGGTCTCGTTATCTACCGACGACGTGGCTTCATCGAGCACCAGGATCGGAGGGTCTTTGAGAATGGCCCTCGCGAGCGAGATGCGTTGGCGCTGGCCGCCGGACAACTTCTGTCCTCGTTCGCCAACAATGGTGTCATATCCATCCGGAAACGACATGATGAATTCGTGGGCTTCGGCGATGGTGGCCGCCTCGATCACGCGCTCAATCGCGGCCTCCGGCCTCCCGTATGCGATGTTTTCTCTGACCGTGCCGTGGAACAGGAACACGTCCTGAGATACGAGCCCGATCGCACCCCGCAGACTGGCGAATGACAACGTTCGGATATCGATTCCATCCACCTGAATCGAGCCTGCCGTCGGATCGTAAAAGCGGAGCAGAAGCTTGATCACCGTCGATTTGCCCGCGCCGGTGGACCCGACAATCGCAACCGTCGCTCCTGCCGGAACGTCGAACGAGAGATCGTCCAACACCGGCACCTCGTTCGCATACGCAAACGAAACATGATCGAAGGTCACCCGCCCTGCGACCTCGTCCTCGGCGAGGAGCACGGATCCTTCTTCGATCGCAATGGGCGTATCGAGCAAGTTCAGAATGCGATCCGTCGACGCCATTGCACGCTGGTATTGGTCGAAGGTCTCACCGAGACGGGTGAGCGGCCAAAGAAGACGCTGGGTCAAAAAGACCATGATCGTATAGCTGGCGACTGCCATCGAACCCTCGGTCACATACCGTCCGCCCAGAACGAGGGTGGCCACGAAACCGACGAGAATGGCCATCCTGATCAGCGGGGTGAACGCCGAGCTGATGCGTATTGCCTCTCGATTCGACTCGACGTAGTCGCTGCTCGCATCCCCGATACGCCCGGTTTCGTGATGCTCACTGGTGAAGCTCTTGATGGTCGCAATTCCAGAGAGGTTGTTTGAGAGATAATCGTTGAGGAAGCCGACTCGCGCCCGCACATCGGCGTATCTGGGTGCTATGAAGTCTTGAAACTTGAACGAACCCCACAAGACGAGCGGCATCGGAAGAAACGCAAGAATCGCCACCCTCCATTCGATCAAGAAGAAGGCGATGCCTATGGTCACCACGGTCGTTGCCACTTGAACCACCTCATTGGCACCGTCGTTCAGAAAACGTTCGAGCTGGTTCACGTCGTCGTTCAAGATCGCCATCAACCCACCGGTAGACCGGTCTTCGAAGTAGGCAATTTCGAGGCTCTGAACGTGCTGGTAGGCGTCGAGCCGTAGACCATGCTGAATATCCTGGGCGAGGTTGCGCCAGGTGAGTTTTGCGAGGTACTCGAAGAGTGATTCGAAGATCCAGACCGCAATCGTGAGACCGGCCAGAAGCCAAAGTTGGCCCATGATGGAGGTCGGCCCGAATCCGGCCAAGAAGCTGTTTTCCTGTTCGACCACGACGTCCACGCCGAGGCCGATCAGCAATGGGGGCAGGACATCGAACACCTTGTTGAACACCGAAAAGGCGATAGCCGAATATATGCGGCGCCGGTAGGGAGCGGCGTAGGTCAGGAGCCGGCGCAAGGCTTTACGTTCGGCCGCCCCCACGCGCTCACTGTCCGTCTCTGAGCCGTCGCTATCGCGTCTCGCATCCATCGGCCGAAAGCTAGCCCGCAGCTCCCTGGTTTGACATAGCTATCGACCGTAGGTAGACGACGCCATATACTGCCTGTTCGCCCCGCCCCACGAGGGATCCGCAACCGCCAGGATCGTTCCATGCTTGCTGTCGAAGTCGAGCACATCAAAAAACACTATGGCGAGGTTCGCGCCCTCGATGGGGTCGACCTCTCGATTCCGCTTGGTGGCGTCTATGGTCTGCTCGGGCCGAATGGTGCGGGCAAAACCACGCTGGTACGCATCCTCGCCACCCTTCTCAAACCGACCAGCGGCCGTGCCAGGGTGCTCGGCGTCGACGTAACCGAAGATCCCGGAGCCATTCGGCGGCGCATCGGACTTGCCGGACAGTCAGCCGCAGTCGACGAGCTACTCACGGGCCGTGAAAACCTCGAAATGGTGGGGCGATTGTATGGATTCGATCGGGTTGAAGCCCTGCGACGGGCCGATGATGTGTTGGAACGTATCGATCTGGCGGAGGCGGCTAACCGCACGGTCAAGACCTATTCGGGCGGCATGCGGCGGCGGCTCGACCTTGCGGCGAGCCTGGTCGGGCATCCTGAGCTGCTCATCATGGACGAGCCGACGACGGGCCTTGATCCACGATCTCGCCAGGATCTTTGGGATCTCATCGAAGAACTCGTGGAGGAAGGCACCACGCTCCTGTTGACGACCCAGTACCTCGAGGAGGCTGACCGACTCGCCCGGCAGCTCGTCGTGATTGACAACGGCAAGGTCATAAGCCGAGGCACGCCAAACCAGCTCAAGGCCCAACTCGGGGGCGATGTCCTCGAACTGCACCTTGAAGACATGGGCAAGATCCGTTTGGTCCTCGAGCAATTGGAAGGTCTCGGTTCATCGCCGGCCAGTGTGAATGATGAGACGGGGCTGATATCGCTGACGGTTGGCGAAGACACGGGAGCCGTCGTTGAGGCCCTCCGCAGACTTGATCAGGCAGCGGTGAAACTGCGAGATTTGAGCCTTCGCAAACCCACGCTCGACGACGTATTCCTGACCCTCACCGGCCACGCCGCCGAGGTCAGCGAGCCCGAACCTGCCACCGGTCGAAGACGCAGGCGCAAAGCCAAGAGCGGAGACCGACCGTGACCGCCCACGCCGCCATCGACCCCCTCCGCACCCGCCCCGAAGGCGTCGCCGGGATGGTCGCCGACATCATCACGGTTGCGAAGCGAAACATCATCAGGGTGTTCCGGACGCCGGAGCTCCTCGTCTTCTCCACCATCCAGCCCATCATGTTCGTCTTGTTGTTCAACTACGTTTTCGGTGGTGCCATACCGATTCCCGGCGTCGAATACATCAACTTCCTGATTCCCGGCATCATCATCCAGACTGCCACCTTCGGCGCATCGAATACTGCAATCGGATTAACAGAGGATCTGCAGGCCGGGATCGTCGATCGCTTTCGCTCGCTGCCGATGGCAAGGTCCGCGGTGCTGGCAGGCCGGGTGTTGGCCGACACGCTTCGCAACCTTTGGGTGATTCTGCTCAGTGTCGGTATCGGCTACCTGATCGGCTTCCGTTTCCAAGCCGGTTTCGTGAGCGCAGTACTGGCAATCCTGATCGCGACCCTGTTCGCGTTCGCCATGAGCTGGGTCTTCGCCGCCATGGGTTTGCTCACGAAGACCCCGGAAGCGGCCCAGGCGGCAGTCTTTGTTCCGATATTTCCATTCACGTTTGCGTCATCAGCGTTCGTACCGACTGAGACCATGCCCGGCTGGTTGCAGGCGTTTGCCGAGAATCAACCCGTAACGGCGGCCATCAACGCCATGCGATATCTGGTGCTTGGCGAAAGCGAGTTCCTCAACTTGAACTCCGGCCAGGTTGTCGAGGCACTTGCCTGGAGTCTGCTGATCTTCGGTGTTTTCTTCTACGTCGCCGTTCGGCTGTACCGCCGCAGCTCGGAGTGATGATGGGCCAGGTCGTGGTTCCTATCGACGTGCCGATCATCGGCGACGAGCGGCGCAAGAACTGGGCGAAGATTGTGTCGAATGTCGACCCCGACAAATCCGACGGCTGGGCATACGAAGGCGACTTCATAGACGTTGGTGGGATCGTCGATCTGGCGACTCCCGCCGTCTTGCTTATCTACGGCGAGAAAGGCAGCCGCACGAACCCTCAGATCGAAGCTGGAGCATATGTGGCGAATACCGACGGCTCTATCACGCGGCATGCATCGGCTTCCGGTAGAACCTGGGCAAGAACCCTCCGTGACGCGATCGCCGAGCTCGTCGCGAACGCCGATCAGCAACCGCTCCACAGACTGGCCTGGGACGCTCGGCTCGCGGCATACTCGGACGAGGCGTTGGCTCAGGAGCTGAAGCGGCGCCAGGATTCGACATGAGCGACTTCGACACGAGTGACGTTGACGCGGATCCCGAGCTCGACGAGCTTCTCGCCAGGGCTGAAGACGGAGACGCGACGGCAATGGTTCGGCTCGGCACGATCTGCGTCGAAGAAAACCTCACTGCCAAAGCGCGTGAGTGGTACAACAGGGCCCGGGAGGCGGGCGAGCCAACCGCTTATCACGGTCTGGCGAGTATCAGCCAGGCATTCGGACAGAACGCCGAGGCAACCGAACTCTACGAGCAGGGTATCGCGGCAGGCGACGACGAGTGCTATCTGCCGGCCGGCCAATTGATGCTGCTCGTAGGGAGAAGCGAAGACGCGATAGATCTACTCCAACGAGGATTCGCGTCTGGTGTGAGCCTGTGTGGAACAACCCTGGCCAACCACTACTTGCGAGCCGGCAAACGCGATGAAGCCGAATCCTGGTTTCTGCGGGCCGCCCGGCACAACGAACCGGCAGCTGCACACGTCGTGGCCCAGATCGCACAGGCCCGCGCGCCGGTCGAGCATGCCATCGAACTTCACACGTTCGCCGCAGATCTTGGCGAACTCGACTCCCTCATAGCAGCCGACCTGCTCGCAGATTGGCGCACCGATGATCCTGACGAGCTCTATGACCTTGCCGACGACGGCGATGTGGGGGCCATGGTTTCGCTCGGGCGAAGCATCGCGCAGGAAGGCGACCTCTCCGAAGCCGTGGAGTGGCTTTCGGCTGCGGTAGAAGGCGGATCGATCCGGGCGCTCACGGCTCTTGGTGATGCTTTTGCCGATGCAGGCGACGCGCAAGAGGCGGAACACTGGTATCGAACGGCCGCCGAATCGGGCGATCGGCTTGGCACATACCACCTCGGAAGGCTGCTCATCGACGCCGGTCGGGAAGAAGAAGCGATAGCTCTTCTGGAGGCCGGCGGAACTGCAGAGAGTTTCATGCTGCTCGATGAGGCGTGGGCGGCTCTTGGGGACCTTACCCGGGCCGAAGCAGCGCTGGACGAACTCAAAGATCTGGTCGCCAGGATTGAACCGCCGACACTCCTCCATCGGTAACGCCGCCGGGATTCTTCTGAAACATCGACGAGCTCTTTAACGTCCAAGCTACATGAAGACACGTGCGATGATTCTTGGCTCGATGGTGATCCTCGCGGCATGTGGAGGCGCCGACCACACCGTGGACGAAAGCTCAACGTCTACGACTGTCGAGTCCACTTCGACGACATTGGGTTCCACAACGAGTTCATCGACAACATCGTCGACCACGTCGACGTCATCGACGAC
>JABDOU010000275.1 GCA_013043085.1 Acidimicrobiia bacterium | reverse complement strand
ACCAAAGACGGACTCAGCGCGACCGGTTTTCCAAACGGAGTGCGTGGCGTTCCCGTCGAGGCGACCGAGGCGATCGCGCCGATCGTCTTCTGGCGAAAGGAACTCCGAACAGATTCGGGCGGGGCTGGCACCTACCGGGGAGGACTCGGTCAGGTGATGGAGGTTGCGGGATCTGACGGCATGCCATTCGATGTGCTCGCCCAATACGACAAGGCGGAGCATCCGGCCCGTGGAAGATTCGGTGGTTTGAGCGGGGCGCCAACCGTCATCGAGCTGGCATCCGGCTCCCGGTTGCGACCAAAGGGCCAGCAATCGGTGCCGCCGGGTGATCGGCTCGTCCTCTCGTTGGCGGGCGGCGGAGGTTTCGGAGATCCGTTCGAACGGGATCCAGAGCTGGTGGCGGCTGACGTTGCAGGCGACTACGTCACAAGACACGCCGCGCGAGAGCTCTACGGGGTAGTGCTCACCGCCGAGGGAACCGTCGACCAGCAAGCTACGGCCGACCTGCGGGACACGACAACAAGAATCGGCCCCGGATAGCCGGGGCCGATTCTTTTCATACGCTTATTGGCTCAAGCCTTTGGCTCAGACGTCGAGAGCCAGGGGTTCTGACTTGATATCGATCCGCTGGGGTTTTGCCTGTTCGCTCATCGGAATCGTCACAGTGAGGACGCCCTGGTCATACGAAGCCTCAACCTTGGATCCGTCAAGCGCGGGGCCAAGCCTCAACTGTCGGCTGTGACGACCGGCAGGCCGTTCACGAACGATCCAGTTGACGTCTTCGGTGTCCAACTCCTTCTGGCGTTCCACAGTGACAGTCAGCATGTTTCGTTCGACCGTGAGGTCGATGTCACCCGACGTAACACCCGGTACATCGAACTTGACGGTGTATACGCCATCACGCTCGAAGGCGTCCATCGGCATCATGCCCGAGGAGCGCCCGACCAGACGATCGATTTCGGCGAACGGATCTACAAATCTTGCGGTCATGGATATCTCCTTCCCTTGCTGTGTTCTCATACCTGTCCCGCTCGTATGCGGGTCGATTTGTTGCGAGTATATCATAAAACTTGATGGTATAACACTCAAGTTTTATGAAGATTACGAGTAGTTGTCGGGAACCCAACGCTGGGAATCGATCGGTGGGCGCTGATGGAAGTGTTGGGGAGGGGTGCGCGGCGACAACTCGATCGGCACCCGATCGATGTCGGTGTAGGGCACGAGGCTGAGTAGATGGCTCAGGCAGTTGAGCCGTGCCGTGCGCTTGTCATCTGCGTTCACGACGTACCACGGTGAGGCATCGAGGTCGGTATGGAGGAACATGGTGTCTTTGGCGCTGGAGTAGTCCTCCCAGCGATCCCGGGACTCGAGATCCATCGGCGAGAGCTTCCACCGTTTGGTCGGGTCTTTGAGACGCGCCTGAAAGCGGCGCTCCTGTTCGTCGTCGCTGATGGAGAACCAGTATTTGACGATGTGGATGCCCGAGTGTTGCAGCATCTCCTCGAGTCTCGGCACCGTTCGGAGAAACTCCCAATATTGGTCGTCGGTGCAGAAGCCCATGACCCGCTCCACGCCCGCGCGGTTGTACCACGACCTATCGAACAATACGATCTCCCCGGCCGCCGGAAGGTGTGCCATGTACCGTTGAAAGTACCATTGAGTTTTCTCCCGGTCACTCGGGGTTCCGAGCGCAACCACCCGGCAAACTCTTGGGTTCAGTGGCTCGAGTATCCGCTTGATGACACCACCCTTGCCCGCCGCATCCCGACCCTCGAACAGAACCACCAGTTTGTACCCGGTCGTTGTTATCCATCGTTGCATCCGAACGAGCTCGATGTGGAGCCGGCGCAATTCGGCTTCGTAGTCCTGCTTCTTCAACCTATGGGCCATTGCCGCAGCCTAACAACGAGCTACTCGCGGGTTTTCGCCTTCGTCCGCTCCCGCTTGCGATCGCTCTCTGAGAGAAAGCGCTTGCGCACCCGAATTGCACTTGGTGTGACCTCGACCAGCTCATCATCGGCGATCCATTCGATGGCGGTCTCGAGCGAGTGGATCTTGTGCGGTTTGAGCTTGATCGCGTCATCTGAGGCATGCGTTCGGATGTTCGTGAGCTGCTTGCCCTTGGTCACGTTGACCGTCATCTCTTCGGGCCGGGAAGCCTCGCCGATGATCATGCCCTCGTAGACGTCCTCTCCAGGACCGATGAAGAGCTCACCGCGCTTCTGCAGATTGTCAAGGGCGAATCCCGTCGAGGTGCCGGATCGATCCGAAGACATGGCGCCGCCGATGCGGTGCGGCAGCTCGCCCGCCCACGGCATCCAGCCTGCATGCTGCTGGTGGATCAGAGCGGTTCCCCTGGTTGCCGTCATCAGGAGTGAACGAAATCCCAACAAGCCTCTGGCAGGTGCTTCGAGCGTAACGACCGTCCGCCCGGTGTCGCCCGGACGCAGATCGGTGACCTTTCCCTTGCGAGGGGCCGCGGCCTGTGTGACTGTACCGACATACTCATCGGGAATGTCCACGACCGCTCGTTCAAGGGGCTCGTGGGGCGTGCCGTCGATCTCGCGGATAATCACCTCTGGTCGGCTCACCTGCAGCTCAAAGCCTTCTCGCCGCATGGATTCGATGAGAACGGCTAGCTGCAGCTCGCCACGGCCTGCAACTTCTATCACCTCAGGTGATGCGGTGGCTCCGATACGAATGGAAACGTTGCCGAGTACCTCTTTGTCCAGTCGATCTTTGATTTGTCGTGATGTCAGGAATTTGCCCTGACCGGCTAACGGCGACGTATTGACTCCGAAGGTCATACGCAGGACCGGTTCGTCGACCTTCAGGCGCGGCAAGGGTTGCGGGTTCGCAGGATCTGCGATCGTGTCGCCAATCTCAACCTCCGGGAATCCGGCAAGTACGAAGAGATCGCCCGCGGTTCGTTCGGAAACTTCTGTCCTCCCCAACCCTGTGAATCCCAGCAGGCTCGTGAGCCTCCGCTTGAGAGGTGCTTCCTCGGGATTCGCGTGGCAAAGCGCAACCTGTTCACCTGAGCGCATGGTGCCCTGAATCACCCGCCCGATCGCCAGACGCCCGAGATAATCCGATGCATCGAGGTTCGTCACCAGAGCCTGGAGAGGGGCCTCGGCATCGCCGCTGTGTTCAGGCACGGTCTTGACGATCATGTCGAGGAGGGCAGAGAGATCGGCGCTCTCGTCTGGCACACCCATGCCGACCATGGCCCGGCCCTCGCGAGCGATGGTGGAGATGATCGGGAACTCGATATGCGCTTCGGATGCCTCGAGATCAAAGAACAACTCGTAGATCTCGTCGACAACCTCTGCGATGCGGGAGTCGGGTCGATCGACCTTGTTGATCACGACCACCGCGGGCAGATGCTGTGCCAGCGCCTTGGACAACACGTAGCGGGTCTGCGGCATGGGCCCCTCGGCCGCGTCGACGAGCAACAACACGCCGTCAACCATGGTGAGGGCTCGCTCGACCTCTCCCCCGAAGTCAGCGTGGCCCGGAGTGTCAACCAGATTGATCCTGGTTCCCTTCCATTCGACGGAGGCGGCCTTTGCGAGGATGGTGATGCCCCGCTCCCGTTCCTGATCGTCGGAGTCCATGACGCGATCGACCTTGGCCTCGTGAGAGGCAAAGACACCGGTCGACGACAGCATGGCGTCAACCAACGTGGTCTTACCGTGGTCGACGTGCGCGACAAGGGCAACATTTCGAAAGGAAGAAGCAGACATAGCGGCCGCAATGGTAACGAATCACACGACATTGACGACTCACGGCGAGCCTGCAAGGCTCTAGCCAGTGAAGAATGTGATTGTGACGGGCGGCAGTGGCAAAGCCGGTCGTGCCGTGATCGAAGACTTGACGCGCAATGGATTTGGCGCCGTCAACGTTGACACCATCGCCCCCTGGGACCCCGACACACCGAGCCTCATCGCCGATTTGACCGATCTCGGTCAAGCAACTGAGGCCATCGCAGGTGCCGACGTGGTTGTGCATCTCGCCGCGGTCCCGGCCCCGAACATGCTGCCTGATGGCGAAACATTCCGGATCAATACGATGAGCACATACAACGTGTTCTCGGCAGCAATGAAGGCGGGAGTCGAGAAAGTCGTGTGGGCTTCGAGCGAGACGTTGATCGGAATCCCCTTCGATCGCGAACAACCCAGGTATGCACCGATCGACGAACGACATCCGCGACTGCCGGAGTTTCATTACGCACTCACAAAATTGCTCGGCGAGGAGATGGCGGGACAGTTCTACCGGTGGAGCGGGATTCCGTTCGTGTCGCTGCGCTTCTCGAACGTGATGGAGCCGCACAACTATCCACGATTTCCCGAGTACTGGGAAGATCCGTCTCGTCGCGCATGGAACCTCTGGGGTTACGTCGATGCCCGCGACGTTGCTCAGTCGGTTCGCCTCTCGATCGAGTCGGACCTCGATGGTCACGAAGCGTTTCTGATTGCCGCCGCCGACACATGCATGTCCATGAAAAGCGTCGATCTGATGGCCAAGGTGTTTCCAGATGTGGAGCTCCGTGAGCTCGAATCTGACCATCAAACCTTGCTCTCCATCGACAAGGCTCGCCAGCTGCTGGGGTACGAACCCGGAGTCAGCTGGAGGGACTACGTAGAGCCCCCGTCGTAGGCGTCGATGACCACGCGCGTCATCGTCACCGGAACCGGCACCCCCATTGCCGACCCGAATCGGGCTGGACCCGGTGTTCTGATCACTCACGGCGAAACTCACATGCAGTTCGATACCGGGCGCGCCACCGTGATGCGTCTCGCCGCCACCGGCGTGATGCTGGGGGATCTGACAGCCGTGTTCCTCACCCACCAGCACAGCGATCA
>JABDOU010000231.1 GCA_013043085.1 Acidimicrobiia bacterium | reverse complement strand
GCCGGGTGCCGCTCGTGACGACGTACCACGGCTTCGCGTTCTCCATCGTTCAGGAATTCGGAGGATATCTCGGACTGGATCAGCAGACACGCGTGATCACACCAGGCTTTGGACGTCAGCTATTGCTCGAAACCCTGAGCGAGGGTCGATATGAGTATCTCGACCTGAGCCATGTACGCGGCAGAATCGAAGAACTGGTCGGTCTCGGTTCAGAACTATCGAATCATCTCTACCGCCCGCAAGATCTCTCGAATCCGGCCGACGCATTGAATGACATCGAACTCCGACGGTCCGAGCTCGCCGAGGTGCTGGCCCGATACGACCTCAAGAAACGTGCCCTGAGCGCCGTCGACTTCGGCGACATGATCGCCGTAGCTCATCACATCGTGGCGACAATCCCGAGGGTGAGGACCGAACTACGGCGGCGGTTTCAGCTCGTTCTGCTTGACGAGTACCAGGACACCAACGCGGCGCAGCGAAAGCTCCTCACCTCCCTCTTTTCGGAAGGACATCCGGTCACGGCCGTGGGGGACACCGGACAAACCATCTACGAGTGGCGCGGAGCAACTGCTCGCAACTTCGACGCATTTCCGACCGACTTTCCCGATCCGGATGGCAACCCCTCTGCGACCCTCCAACTTACAACCAACTACCGATCAGGGACTTCCGTTCTCGATTTGGCGAACCAGATCCGGAAACGCACCGGAGAGCAACAGGTGCGCGACCTGGTGGCGGCACCCTCGAATCCAGATGCCGAGGTTGCAACAGCATGGTTCCACTCAGCCGTCGATGAGGCCAACTGGATAGCTCAGGAGATCACGCGCGTTCATGAGGAGGAAGGCATCGAACGGAGCGGAGGGGGTGCCATGCGGTGGAGCGATATCGCTGTGCTCTTTCGCAAGAACGCACACATCGACCTCGTACGCCAGGCCCTCGAGGCAGAAGGCATCCCGGTCGAGGTGGCGTCCATCGGAGCGCTGGTGCACGTGCCGGAGGTTGCTCAGCTACATGCATGGCTACAGTTGTTGGAGCGAGGCGACCTCGATGGGGCAGTGCTACGCATCCTCCTCGGTCCCAGATTCCGCCTTGGCATCGGAGATATTGCCAAGCTGGTCGGCTGGAATGAAGGTTCCACAACGACCCAGGTGCTGGAGGCGATTGAGGCAGCAGCGAACAACGCAGCGAGCGGTCCCGACCTCGATGTCGAGATCGCTAGACGCGTATCTCAGTTTTGGGACGAATACCGCACCCTGCTGATCGTCGCACAGGGCCTCACGCTCGGCGATCTCTGTCGGCGCATTCTCGACACGACGTCTGCCTGGATCGAGATCGAATCCATGCACGATGCCGCGCGACTTTCCGCCCGCCTCAACGTCTACCGATTTCTCGACCTCGCAGAGGCATGGAGCCCGCTGGAGGGTCGGCCGTCGCTCGCGGCATTCCTCGACTATCTGGACTCGCTCCTCGATGAGACGGCAGCAGATGAGATGGAGGCCGCACACGTCGGTAGCGAGGATGCCGTGGCGCTGCTGACGGTGCACCGTGCCAAGGGCCTCGAATGGGAAGTCGTAGTCCTGCCGGCTCTGGCATATGGCATCTTTCCCTCGCAGGGTAAAGGTGCCAACCCGGAGAAATCTCCGGCTGCCCTGCCACTATCAATGCGTCCTGATCACGATGCGACCATGGACGCCGACACCTTTGTCCGCTTTCGACATGAGGTTCAGGAGTGGCGTACCGCATACGTGGCCGTGACACGGGCGAAGCAGCGACTCGTGGCAACCGGGGCTTATTTTTACTCGTTCGTCAAGCCGAAACGACCGGGTGAACTGTTTGAGATCATCCGCAATAGCCCCACCACAGTCGAACGAAGGGTGCCGGGACCGACTCCGAAGGATGGCGAAGGACCGGACTCGCTTACGATCACCATCGACGCCTCCCCCGATCCGGATTTCTCAGAAGGTTGGCGGGAGGAACTCACAAGCCGTCTCGAATCGAACATCCCTATGCAACCAAATGAGGCACTCGCAGAGCAGCAAGCCGTGCTTTTTGACATTCCCGTTCCTCTACCGGCGAGTGTCGGTGACGAAGAGCTCACTGTTTCGGTCACGGGTCTCGTTACCTATGCGACCTGCCCGCTGCGGTACTACTGGTCCGAGGTAGATCGACTCCCGCGAAGGCCGAACCGTCGTGCCCTTGCGGGCACCAAACTCCATCGAAGAATCGAGCTTCACAATCTCGGCAAGGTACCGCTCAGTGAAGAACTCACCTACGACAACCTCGATACGTCACACGTCGGTCGATACTCATCGTTCCTCGAATCACGGCTTGGGTCACGTACGCCCATACTCGTGGAAGCCCCATTTCTTTACCGGACCGACCTCGGAAGGGTGAGAGGGCGGATCGATGCCGTCTATGGAGATGAGGATCACTGGGAGATCGTCGATTTCAAATCCGGTCGAAAACGCACACCTGGTCCGGAGATTCTCCAGCTTCAGGCTTATGCACTTGCGGCTTCCGAGAACGGACTCGGACGATCGGCGCCCGACCTGATGGACGTCACGTTCGCGTATCTCGGCGAGGGGTTTGAGACGCATACCGAAACCGCAGACGACAGGTGGATCTCAGAAGCACGCTCCGACGTGGCTTCGATCCTCCATGACATCGCCGAAAAGCGATTCGAGGCGACGCCATCGGATGCCTGCCGCTCGTGCGATTTCGTAGGCGTTTGTGAAATCGGGAAGGAATTTCTCGCGTCAGCTGATAACTAGTCTCGGCCTGACGGAGGAGATTGATCTGAATCGGCTGGATCGGACTGGATCGGGCTGAATCTATCAAGGGAAATCAAGCGAATACGGGACCGGATGACCGCGTAACCGGGACCACACAAGTGAGCACGTGACCAAAGGAGGGATCAGATGCTGGCTGATGGATCGACTGATGGGGAATCACAACGATCGGGCGGAAGTCGGAGGTTCCGCAGCAACCCTCGGGCATTGCGACGAATCGGGCGACGACGATTACTCGCTCTCATGATGACCCTTGCGACGATCAGCACATTGCTTGCGGCGCCGGTCGGAGCCAATCCTGGGGTTCTTCAGACTGATTGCGCCGCAGCCCCTTCGACCATCGCGAGCGAAGATCTGATGCGCGGTATGACCGGGACCGGCTACACCGCCATCCAGGGCGCCGAACCGGTTGAGTTCGATGTCGAGATTCTCGGAGTGTTACCTGACGCAATCGGCCTGGGTCTCGACATGATCCTGGCAAGAGCGTCCGGACCCGTCATCGATCAAGTCGGTGGCGTCGCGGCCGGCATGTCGGGTTCGCCGATTTACATCGGAGGAGATCTGGTAGGTGCTCTGGCATATGGATTGTCAGGAACAGATGACGTGTTTGGAATCACGCCTGCTGCCGCCATGGCCTCAATCCTCGATTACCCGGCTACCACCGCGCCGGCCTCGACGCCTATGTCGATGTCGATCGACGGGGCCATGGTGGAAATGGCCGGCCGTCAACGGGTCTTCACCCTTCCGCTGCCGATGGCCGTGAGCGGCATCAACCCCGGACGACTGGCTCTCCTCAACGCAAGATCGGGGATTCAGGCCGATGCCGTGGTCCCGAGTGGAAACAACGACGGCGGGGGTTCGGGCGGCGGGTCGATGGGGCCTGCGCTGCCGGGAGAGCCCCTGAGCGTTGTCTTGTCTCAAGGAGATGTGTCCTTTTTCGCAACTGGCACCGCAACCCTCTGCCGGGACAATCAGACAATCGCGTTCGGTCATCCTGCGACGTTCCGTGGAAAGACGTCTATGGGCATGGCGACGGCCGACATCATCACGGTCATCGACGACGAAAGCGGACTGTTCGGCAACTACAAGATCGCAACGCTCGGCGAGGTATTCGGTCGCATCGATCGCGATCACCTGGCAGGTGTCAGGGGCATCGATGGAGAGCTGCCGACCTTTGTTCCCATTTCTTCAACGGTCACGTTCGATGAGCTATCGAGAAGCCGAATGGGTCATACCAAAGCACTCGAGGAACGTTTCCTCCCAGACATCGCGTTCACCCACATCTTCGCAAATATCGATTCGGTGTTCGACGCCGTCGGCGAGGGATCCAGCGAGATCGTGTTCACCATCGAAGGATTGCGGGCCGACGGCAGTCCATTTTCTGTGGACCGGACGAACCTCTACTCGTCGATGTTCGACATCAGCTTCGAGAGTGCGTTCGAGCTCCCGACGTATCTCAGTCTCTTGCTTTTCAACGCCTACGAGGATGTCTCGATTTCCGGCATTGACATCGAGAGTCTCGATCTCGTTTCGGAGGCCCGCGAGTGGTCGATCACAGACGCGACGGGCACCACGGCCGAAGGTACGGTGACCGACGGTCTGATTTCCGTACAGCCGGGCGAGGAAATCACGATAGATGTGACCCTGTCGGGCGGTGGCATGGAGGTTTTCGAGACGCTCACCCTCAGCATCCCGCAAGACATCGGATTCGGCTTCGGCTCGCTCGTGGTCATGGGGGCCGGTGACGGAGGGGGCTTCTTTGAAGAGCCTCCACCACCCGACCAGGCGTCAGGAGAACCTGGCTCATTCGATGAACTGCTCGAGGACCTTTCCACCCGACCCGCCAATTCCGATGTCGTGGCGCGACTCGAGATCTTCAGCGAGGAGAACCCGGCCCAGGGTACGCCTTCTATCGTGACGTCCACGGTGACGACCGATCGGGTCGTTCGAGGAAGTCAATACTTCGATGTCACGACATTCGGCGACCCCGGGTTCCCTGAAGGGATCAACGTGACGCTCACCGGAGAAGGTTTCGGAAACGCCTATCTCGAGATCGGTGAGTCGAACATCTTTTTCGACGTGTTCGCGGAGACCGAAACTCCGGTAACAGCGATACACATCCATCGTGGTTTCGAAGGCGAAGATGGTCCTGTCGTGGTCGACTTCGATTATCCCAACCTCGGGTCGACGGGCAACGTCGAGGCAGATCCCGAAGTCCTCGCCGAGATCACAGCGAATCCTGCCGGCTTTTACGTGAACGTGCATACGGAAGCGTTCCCGAATGGCGCGATTCGAGGGCAGATCGGAGACGCTGAGGCTCCTGTAGATCCTCCCGCTGAAGGCAGCACCGGGGGTTTCGTTGACGCAGGCGGCCAATGGTTCATTCCGGGCCTGACACCGTTTTGGTTCGGCGTTCCGGGCGACATTCCGTTCCTGGGAGATTGGAATGGTGATGGCCAGTCCACACCTGGCCTCTATCGGCCGTCAACCGGATACGCATATGTCCGCAACAGCAACGACACCGGTGTGGCCGACGTCGAGTGGTACATGGGTATACCAGGCGACGTTCCACTGGTTGGAGACTGGGACGGCGACGGCATTGACAGCTTCGGCGTCTTTCGTTCAGGTGAAGCAAAGGTATACCTGCGCAACGGACTCAACACCGGGTTTGCTGATGTCGAGTTTGTCTATGGCCAACCCGGCGACCTCGTGTTCGCCGGAGATTTTGACGGCGACGGCATTGACGACATCGGCGCATATCGCGACGGTCTTGCCTACATACGATTCGAACTCACGTCCGGGATGGCGGATCTCGAGTTCGCCGTGGAGGCCGACGACATCGTCGTGGGAGACTGGAACGACGATGGCATCGACGATCTCGGGGCCATCGTCGACGGCGTTCTGATGTTCATCACCGAAGCTGGATCAAGTCCGATCGGGCCGGCTGAAGGGCTGATCCGCAAGTCATAGCCGGAAAGGGACTCTTTGTGAGCGTGCGTTCAGTCCCAATCTCCGGGACATAACGTGTGGGACATGTGTTTCGGGGACGTGTGGTTTGGAGACACGTGATTTGAAGACACGTGATTTGAAGACACGTGCTTCGGCGACACGTGCTTCGGCGACACGTGCTACGGCGACATGGCACTCCGAGACCTCGTGTCGAGACGAAATGTGTCCATAGGTGGCACGCTCGCCGGCTCTACCGGCCGTCGAAGAAAGGCCGGTTGCGATTGGATCCTGCGGTCGGGCTCAATGAATCC
>JABDOU010000214.1 GCA_013043085.1 Acidimicrobiia bacterium | reverse complement strand
GACTTGAGCCGCCCTCGAGTCTCGATGACCTCCTCCGTCCCGAATACGCCGGAACCCTCGTGGTCCAGAATCCGCTCACTTCGAGCCCGGGGTTGGCTTTTCTGCTGGCGACCATCGACACGTTTGGAGAAGATGGTTGGCAGGATTATTGGCGGGGTTTGTTCGACAATGATGTTTCGGTGACGTCGGGGTGGGACGAGGCATACAACGGCCCGTTCGCAACAGGAGAGCGACCCATAGTCGTTTCATACGCTTCGTCGCCCCCCGCAGAGGTCCTTTTCGCCGACACGCCAACGACCACAGCACCCACCGGCGTGGTCACGGCAGGCTGCTATCGCCAGATCGAATATGCCGGGGTGCTCGCCGGAACCGATCACCCGAGCGAGGCGCGCCAGTTGATCGATTTTATGGTCTCGAGGATCTTCCAGGAGGACATCCCCCTCAACATGTTCGTGTTCCCAGCAAACGCGGAGGCCGAGCTGCCTGCGGCTTTCCTCGATTACACACAACTTCCGGACTCGCCAAGCATGATTCCCCCCGACACGGTCGAGGCGAACCGCGAGGTATGGCTCGAAGCCTGGAATGAATTGTTTGCGGCCTAGATAATGCCGTTGTCCCATCGCTCACTCGTGGTGCTCGCAGTCCTTCCGACGGCATTCCTGTTCGCCCTGTTCGTCTACCCGGTAGCAACCATCATCTGGACGGGGCTCACCGTCGAAGGCGGATTCAGCGTCAATGCCTTCGTGGACCTTCTCTCGAGGTCGAGCATCCGACGTGCCGCCTGGTTCACCCTCTGGCAGGCCCTTATCTCTACGGCAGTCACACTCGCGCTCGGATTGCCGGGAGCGTATCTCTTCGGTCGCTATGAGTTCCCGGGGCGGCGCATCCTGCTCAGCCTGATCACGATTCCCTTCGTGCTTCCGACAGTCGTAGTCGCGAGCGCGTTTCTTGCGTTGACAAAAGGGTGGTTCGACATCGACGCTCCCGTTCCGACGGTCATCGCTGCCCATGCATTCTTCAACTACGCCGTCGTCGTCCGGACCGTGTCGGCCGCCTGGTCACGGCTCGATCCGTCGCTGGAGCAAGCCGCGGCGGTGCTCGGGGCAAGCCCGGCTCGAGTGATGAGATCTGTGACGCTTCCTCGTCTCCGCGGGTCAATCACCGCGGCTGCGGCGATCGTTTTTCTGTTCACGTTTACGTCGTTCGGTGTTGTGTTGATTGTTGGCGAAGGGAGGCTTCGAACCCTCGAGGTCGAGACCTACCTGCAGACGGTCCAACTGCTCAATCTGCCATTGGCAGCCGCGCTGGCGATCGTGCAGCTGGTCTTCATAACCGCAACGCTCGTGGCCTACAGCCGGCTGCGAACATCGCAAAGCTCCCTGCGACCGGCAAGGCGCAAGAGCATCCGCCGGGACACGCTCGTGTTCGCCGGCTGGAACCTGTTGGTGATTGTGTTTCTTCTGGTACTGCCCCTCGCTGCCTTGATCGAGCGTTCTTTGAGAATCGGCGACCGGTATGGGCTCGATCACTATCGATCCTTGATGACCGCCGGGCCGATTGGTTCGCCTGCTGAAGCAATACAGAACTCGCTGGGATTCTCCCTTGTCGCTCTCGCAATCGCGGTCACCATCGGAGCTCTCGCTGCAGCAGTGGTTGCCTACGGACGGGGTCGCCGTTCAGCCCGGCTCTTTGATTCGCTTCTCATGCTTCCGTTGGGAACGAGTGCGGTCACGATCGGCTTCGGTTTCCTTGTTGCCCTTGATCGACCGATTGATCTTCGAACCTGGTGGTTGCTGGTTCCGCTCTCGCACAGTCTGGTTGCTCTCCCACTGGTGGTGCGGACGGTGGCCCCCGTCATGGCAGGAATTCCGAATCAGCTGCGCGAAGCCGCGAGCACGCTCGGTGCCTCCCCAGCCCGGGTCTGGACCCGCATCGATCTGCCGATCGTCTGGCGCTCGTGGCTGGTTGCAGCCGGATTCGCATTCGCGATCTCGCTCGGTGAATTCGGAGCAACGAGCTTTATCGCCCGCCCTGCAACCACCACGATGCCGACAATGATCTTTCGATTCCTGTCGCGCCCTGGCGAGGCCAACTTCGGCTCGGCCATGGCGATGAGCGTGGTTCTCATGGTGGTCACCGGAACGGCGATCCTGGCAATCGACCGATTCCGTATTGCACGGGTTGGAGAGTTCTGATGCTCGAGCTCAGATCGATCTCCAAGTTCTACGGACAAACGCGGGCGGTTGACGACGTTTCTCTAACCGTCCCGCGGGGTTCTGTGACTGTCGTTCTCGGTCCAAGTGGTAGCGGAAAATCCACACTGCTTCGTTTGATTGCCGGCATCGAGAAGCCGGATGACGGTGACATTCTTTGGGACGGAGTCCCCGTGCTGGAGCCAACGCATGAGCGCGGTTTCGGACTGATGTTTCAGGACAACGCCCTTTTCCCTCATATGAACGTTGCATCCAACGTGAAATTTGGGCTGGCGGACCTGGAGCCAGAGCTTCAGCGACAAAGGGTTTCTGAGGCACTGGACATGGTGAGACTGGAAGCGTTCGCGGACCGGATGCCAGACCAACTGTCCGGGGGTGAAGCACAACGGGTAGCCCTTGCACGGACCCTTGCGTCCGATCCCCGCCTCCTGATGCTCGACGAGCCATTGGGATCACTTGACCAGCAACTACGAAAACAACTGGCGTTTGAGCTCGGAGAGCTGTTCGAGGCGTTGGAAGTGCCGGTGTTGTATGTGACCCACGATCAGGACGAGGCCATGGCGCTGGCAGACGAGATCGCCATCATGGATGAGGGCCGCCTGTTGCAGCACGGCAGACCGGAAGAAATCTGGTCGCTCCCTGCCTCTCCCTTCGTAGCCAGCTTCATCGGCTACGAGAATCAGATCGAAGCCTCGGTGACAAACGGAGTTGCACAGACTCCCTTCGGTCCCGTAGGAACAGATGCAGCAGACGGGCACATCTGGATGGTGTTTCCGCCTGAATCCATCGAAGTGAACCCATCCGGACACCTCGCCGGAACTGCCTCATTGGTGGCGTTCAACGGCATTGGCTACAACGTCCGGGTCACTGCCGGAGATGCCGCATTCGATCTGGCATCCCGTGAGCGATTCTCCGTCGGTGATCAAGTTCGGTTCAATGTTGTCGATACACGCGTGTTGGCTTATGAGATCTGAACAAATTCGAACCCGCATTAAGTTATAGAGCGATGGATCGCCTCACCCTTGGAAAAATGCAGAATCCGGTTCGCGGTATCTTGCATGGCTCGGCCGCTGTCGCGTCTCTGATCGGCCTCATCGTTCTAACGATTCGGACTTCTTCTGACGCCATACGGATGTGGTCGATGGTGATTTTCGGATTCAGCCTCGTGGCGCTCTATACAACAAGTTCCCTTTATCACTCGTACCCGTGGCGGGAAAAGTGGGAACGGCGGATTCAAAGGGTCGACCACTCGATGATCCTCGTGCTTGTTGCCGGATCCTGGACCCCCATCGCCATGAACGTACTCGATGGTGGCTGGCGAATCTTCACCATGAGTGTCGTTTGGGGACTCGCCTTGATCGGTGTCGTGCAAAAGATTCTTTTTCCGAGCGTACGCCAGTGGTTTACGGTCGCCCTTGCAACAACCATGGGATGGTTTGCGGTTGTGCCGCTTCCTCAGATCATCCAGCGCATGTCACGAGGAGCCATCATTCTTCTCTTAGTCGGGGGCGTCCTGTACACCATCGGCATGGTCATCTACGCAACCCGCTGGCCAAAGCTATTTCCGAGAGTCTTTTCTTCGCACGAGGTCTTCCACGTCCTCGTCGTAGCGGGCAGCGCCGTCCACTTCGCGCTCGTCTATAACTACGTGGTTCCCTATTAGCCAGCCGGGCTGAAGGTCAACGCACCATCAGCGTTGATCGGACCGAGCCACGGGACGGGTGATGTGCCCGTGTAACCGACCGGAGGGTATGCCGCTGCCGGCGGCCGCTTGTCTCGAAACGATCGATCAAGCCAGACCGAGCTCCGCCTTCAACTCGGCGAGTTTGTCGTCGGCCTTGGCCAACGATACGGCTTCCCTGAGCTCTGATTCTGCACCCTCCGGCGTCGCTTCCCGCAGCTCGGCGTGAGCCATTGCGCTCGCCTTGCGAGCCGCAATCTTTTCCTCGACGCGTTCCAGACTCGGAACCTCATCCTCAAGCGTGGCTGACATCGAGGTGACGGCTTTGTTGACCGATTCCTGCATCTTGGCCTGTTCCAGAGTTCCGAGCAGTTCAAGACGACGAGCCGCCAATTCTTGAACTCGCAGAGCGTTTTGCGACACGGCGGATTTAGCCTTCTCGGCCTGCTCCATCGACGTCTGATACTGGCCCTTCAATGAATCGAGATTCGACTCGGAGGCCTGGAGTTTCATTGCCAGCGATTGAGCCGTGCGTGTCCACTTTTCGGCTCCTTCTGCGTCACCGGCCTGGGTCGATTCCTCTGCCTTCAGAATCGCCTTCTTGGCCATCTCGCGGGCTTCGCCGACGTTTTCAGCGGCTTTTTCGATCTTGCTCTCGAGCTGAACCCGATGGGCCACGACTTTGGCGGCTTGGTTTCGGAGCTCCTGGTCACGCTTGCGAGCCTCGCTGATCGCTTGCTCGATCTCGATCTCCGGATCCATTGCCCGCTCAGCCGTGGTCTTGAACAACTGGGCGATGTATCCCCAGAGGCGCTTCAGAAAACCCATTGGTTCCTTCCCTTTTCAGTCCTGTTTCGTGCGGCCCGAACATGTGGGGACGCCATTCGGCTCCCCATCATAGAGATTGCCGTAGGCGGGCATGCTACCGGCGTGAACTCGACCTGCTCCGGCTTCCGCTGCTCCTGCTGCGGGAGCTAAACGATCTCGACCGCGACGACCGGGCGCCAGGGGACCGCGATCTCGACGCCCGTGAACGCCCCGCCGAGGATCGGGTGCGCGGTGAACGAGTAACGGTGGGTCGCGAGTACCTGGGAGTCACGGTATTCCAGGGACTCGTGCGTCCCGAACTGGAAGCCCGATTGCGAGTAGAACGTGGGCGCCCACCGAGAAAGTCGCCGAATCCCCCTGACCGCGCAAGACCCCCTAACAAGATCTGAAAGACATCCAGTCCACCGAAGCCTCCCCCTCCATATGAGCGAGGAGCCATAGGCGCGGGGGTTGGCCTGCCTCCGACGTTGATCATGCGGGGTCTCGGTTCCTCGCCCTTGCGGAGGCGTTCTGCATCCTCGTCACAAACCATCACCTCTTTGTCGCCGGCCTTGGTGCGAAGTGTTGCCTTCTGAGTTGCAGGGTCGTGTGTTGGATCGAAAAAGCAGGTCGCTCGTTCTCGCTGCGGTTTTGGTGGGACCGGCTTTCCGTCTCTCAAGGCGTCCGCAGCAGCAAGTTGCCACCTCGCCTCATCGAGCCGATCGGTGATCTCAGCCAGTTCGTTCAGGGAATCGGCAGCGGCCAGTTCATCCGAGGCCGTCGCGTACGTGGCGGACGCACGCTCAAAATAGGTACGAACCTCAGGGTTGTCAGAAAGCGTTACGGCGTCGGTATCTTCCAGAATCTCATTGGCGATGACATCGAGCTGCGCCTGAATCTCCTCACGCGCCTCAGAAATGTCGGCCTCCCGTGCCTTCTCCTCACGCTTGGAACCACTGCGCACGAGCAGATAGACCCCACCAACTGCGAGAGCAACGAGTCCGATGAAGCCCCACGGCACCCCTCCGGAAGTCGTCGTGCTACCGGAGCCGGCGGGTGCGTTGTCGAATACGTCCGGAGCAAGCGATTGTGCAAAGTTGGCGACAACCTCGGCGTCGGTGGCGTCGCCGGGAATCGCGTCCAGTGCCGCATCGAGTTCGGCGTCAGAGAATTCAGTCGACGTCGCTCCAATTGACCCCGGGCCCATCACTATGACGGTCCCGCCACCGAAGAACGAAACGACCTCGTCTGCAACGACTTGGGTGTCCTGCTCTTCTGCAGCAATCGAAATCGAGTAGAAATCAAATCCGGCGTTGCGCATCGCCTGGACGGTTCTGCCGATTGAACCCGCGTCGGGCGTGATGCCGGGCTCTATGAAATAGCCCTGATTCCGCAGATCCGACTCGGGATCCGATTGTGCGATCGCAGGCATCGAACCCGCCCAGAACAGCGAGACGACAGCAAGCGTGAGGAGAATCTTTCTGGTCACGGCCACAGGATAGAACCTTGACAGCCGGCTCTACACTCCCGCCATGTCCCGTGCCGCAATTCTCGGAGCTGGAGCGATGGGCACGATGATCGCCGACGGTCTCGTGCGGTCGGGTTGGTCGCGCGATTCTCTTGTCATGTGCGCACGGCGGCCGGCACGAATAGAAGAACTGATCGCACTCGGCTACGTCGCCACCACCGACCCCGTCGCGGCCATCGCCGACGCCGACATCGTCATCCTTTCGACCAAGCCAAAAGACGTAGGAGCCGTACTGGTTGCGATTCGAGATCACATCGCCAAGGGACAAGTCGTCCTGTCGGTGGCAGCCGGAATCGAGATCGCAACCCTGGATGCAGCGCTACCGGACAATCCATTGTTCCGTGCGATGCCGAACACACCTGCCGGCCTCGGAAGGGGTGCAACAGGATTCGCGGTGGGTCCCCGGGCGACCGGGAGCGACATCGAGACGGTTCGCCGCGTTCTCGAATCGGTTGGTTTGGCGGTCCAGGTGTCAGAAGATCAGCTCAACGCCGTCACAGCCCTGTCGGGATCGGGTCCTGCGTACGTTTTTCTTCTCGCCGAGGCACTCCAGTCCGCGGGACAGGCACTTGGTCTCGCTCACGATGTCGCCACTGACCTGTCTGCGCATACCATCGCCGGCGCCGGAGCCATGCTCGTAGCAGGAATGGCCGACGCGCCGACGTTGAGACATCAGGTCACATCGCCAGGAGGCACAACCGCCGCTGCTGTAGACGTCATGCTGGACTCGGGTTTCCTCGACATCATCGAACGCGCCCTCACAGCCGCGAGAGACCGGGCCGTCGAGCTTGGTCAAGCTCGCTGAGGCTATCGACGTCGGTAGCTGCCACCGAACAGCGTTGCTACGAAATCCCCCAGCCGGGATGTGACCGGAGCAACTTCGGGATTGCCCATGCGGAAGAGCGCGGTTCGCAGACGACGTTTGATCCGTCGTCCCCACGATCGAACTGCGGCGCGAAAACCTGCGACAATTCCGCTTCCGAGCAGCAACCCGATCAAGAGAAACAAGAGCGTCGTACCGATACCGAAGCCTCCGAGCACTCCGAAGAACGCGAGCAACCACACCGTGAGCGATGCCGCGAACCCGGTAGCGATGCCCGCTCTTCCCACAATCTGAGGTACAGAATCCGAAGCCTCCAGCGCGATGACGTGTTGATCACCAGCGATCTCACCGATACGATGCCTGACCGGGCCCGCCGCGACCCGTCCCAGTCGACCGCTATCACTGTTCAGGGCCGTTCTCAACTTGGCAAGCCAATGCGGATCCACTTCCCACTCGCCGCCGTCGTCGAATCGTCCGACCTGACGCATACCCTCGCGATTCGTCATCCAGTCCGTCAACATCGCCTCGATCTGGCTGCGGCTCAAGCCCTCGACAACGCTGCTTTCCACGAGAGGCTCGGGGAGAAAAAACTTGTCGAGCTTGCTTCGCTGATCCTTTGGAGGAGCACTTTGTATTTCGGCTATGGCCCGCCCGATGAACTCCGAGTCGATTCCGAGCTCGCCGGCGATGCGCGTCACCTGTTCGGCGGTGAAGCTGTGCTGGGGAGTGGGCGAGGGGTCTTCGGCCTCGAGTTCGATGGCGCGCCGTATGACTTCCTCGACAGCAGCTGCATCGAGTCGATCGGCCAGGGCATCATCTCGTGCGGTCGATCTCCGTTGGCGGGGATCCGATCGGTACTCGTGGGTCATAGGCCTAAGTATTGTCGGTTACGAGCGATGACGACCGGCGAAGGCGCCGTTTCACTCGTTTCTGGCGAAAACATCGACCGAACGAACGGTTCGCCAGTACACATCTTCCATCAAGAGGTGATCGAATTCGCCGTTGCGGCCAATCGGTACGAGACCCTCGATGGGAAACTCGGTCGCTATCGCCTGCCTGCGGGCTTCGTATGAGTTCTCGAACACCGGGTATGCCAGCTTGGTTCTCATCACCCTGGAACCGAGCACCCTGGTTCTGGCGTCGGGAATCACGGCTTCCATCTGGGTGATCACCATCTCGGTGATTTCTTCATTCGACATGCTCCAGATCTCGTCTCCGACCTCACATCCGAGATCTGCGGTAATCACCGTTTTTCCGTCCGGCGCCAACCAGGGCATGGACGTTGTGGCTTCGGTCAAGCGAAAGAATCTGAAAGCTGGTTCCGGCGTCCACAGAACGACGTTGGGCAGGAGCTGGCGCCCATCCATTTTCACGTTGACAAACACCATCGGCCTGAAACGGAACTCTGCGAGATCGTCGAGCGCGCTTGTCCCCTGAACAACCTTTGGCAAGAAATGAATGGGTAGTGAGCTAAAGACTCCACTGACCGCGATGTCCTCACCCCCGACCCGAACTGCCACGGCACGCTCATCCTCCACGAGGACTGCCTCGACGGGAGAAGAAAGGCGAATTGATTCCTGCACGTTTTCAGCCATCCGGGCCACCAATTGGCCCAGTCCGGATGCTGGGTAGACGTGCCACACCGAGGCCGATTCGGGTAACTCGCGACAGTATCCGATCGCAACCGCACGGTTTGACAGCCGCCCGGCGAGCCTGAGATACATCGTTTTGAGCATAGACGTCGAGATCTTGTTCACCACGGAAGGTGCCAGTTCGTCGGCGGGGGTACCGGACCATGCTTCGACGAGAGGAGCCGCGACCTGATCTGTGAGAGCTGTGCCGTACCGTTTGGCGAATTCATCTCGTGCTGACGTTGCAGATCGGGTACCCGGCCGGAGGCCGGCGAATCTCGACCGCAACGCCGATGCGCTGAAACGCGGATTCTTCACAAGACCATACGGATAACTATGTGACCGGCCGTCGAACCAAACCGCTTCGCCATAGTGGCGGACCGTGCGACATTCGGCGCCGAGGCCGAGCATGCCTGCGAGCCGATTCGTGATGAAGTGGGCCCCAACGTCAAAGGAAAAACCGTCATCGTCCTTGAAGCTCTGGGCCATGCCGCCCACCGCAGGACTCGCTTCGAAAACGATCACGGGATAGCCGCGAGCCGTGAGTTCGGAGGCAGCAACCAGTCCCGCCCATCCTGCGCCGAGCACGGCTACCGGCAACGTATCACGTGCCATCAGCTTTCCTTCCGCAACATCACGCGCAAGAGAGCACCTTTGCCAAGGAACGTGAACAACGAGTCCACAACTGTGAAGAATCCAAGCGCTATGGGTTTATCGAGACCGAATTGGCGGGTGAGTATCGAGGGAGCGCCCCAGTCTTTGAGCAGATTGTGCACGCTATACGTCCAGTTGACGGGGCTCATCATTGTCCTGAGTGATACGACCTCGAAATCCGCATTCGTTGCGAGTCGGCGCATCGAACGCTCATCAAAAAGATTCCAATGACGGGGAAAGTGGTAGCCACCCCAGTGTCTCCTCTTGGCCAGTGCGAAATCGGGAGAGCCCGTGTTATCGGTGACGATCCCAACCCGACCCCCGGGTTTGAGGATCCGTCGAACCTCGCGCAAAAGCTGCTCTGGCTCGGCGACGTGTTCGATGGTCATGATCAAGAGTGCGAAATCGAACGTGTCGGCAGGCAGCGCCAGCTCATCAAGCACCCCGAGGTGCATCCTCAGTCCGTTGGAGCGGGCGGCTTCGACCGCTTTTGGATCCGGATCAACCCCTTCGAGCGTCCACGACGGTTTACCTATACGGGACAGCAGCGACAGGTGAAACCCATCGCCGGCTCCCACATCGATGATTCTGGCATCGAGCGCCAAATCTCGCGTCCATCGGCGAAGCCGTCGCGTCTCGAGCCACGCACGCACTCGATAAGCCATTCCGTATCGCTCCGGTGTGAACTCGTAGGCGTGATAGGCGGCCCCATAAATCTTCGGCAGCTCTGACATTGCAGGCCGGGGATCGAGGTAGACCAGCCCACACTCGAAACAATGCTGCGCGATAAAGGTGTCGTCGCTCGTCTCGTATTCAAAATCCTCGCCGGTAGCGATGGGCGAAGCGTGATCGCCGGTGCCACATACACAGCACCTGCCCACACGTTCGAGAAGGAGCGAACGTGGCACATCATCCGATGAGATATCAGATACAGATTCTTGATTGTCCGGTCCCGACAAACATTCCCCGATCGCTATGCAAATCAGCGTAACGGGACGCGGCTGTCACACAACCTGGCTTTCGACCTATTTTCACACCACTTCTTGTGGCACCCTTCCCCGGTCGGGAGAGTCTGTCGCTGCGCCTAAGGGTCACCCACTAAATGGCGTCCGGTCCCCGCTCACCGGTGCGAATGCGAACCGCCTCGTCGACTGAAAGGACGACGATTTTTCCATCTCCGATCTCTCCCGTTCGGGCCGCACTCTCTATGGCTTGAACGATGTCGGGGACCGTCGATTCCTCGGCCAGGATCTCCAGGCGTATCTTTGGCACGAAGTCGACCTGGTATTCGGCGCCTCGGTAGACCTCGGTCTGGCCGCTTTGGCGCCCGAACCCGGAAACATCAGTCACAGTCATGCCCGTCACACCAACGGCCTTGAGCGAGTGCTTTACCTCGTCGAGTTTGAAGGGCTTCACGTACGCGATGATCATTTTCATGAGATCCTCCTAATTGACGAGCTCTAGCGAGTAACCCGGGGCTCCATGCTCAAAGATGTCCAGGCCACCGATCTCTTCTTCTGCAGAGACCCGCAGCAGGTTGGCCCGTTTGAGAATCCAGAACAAGATCCCGGTTGTGGCCGTAACCCATACAAACACACCGAAGGCCCCGACCGCCTGCACAAGCAGTTGATCCATACCACCGCCATAGAGAAGTCCAGCATTGTCGGTGGCGACGAAACCGTCGGCGTATTGGGCGAACAGTCCGACTGCCAGCGTCCCCCAAACCCCGCACACGCCATGTACGGAAATGGCACCAACCGGATCGTCTATCCCCCTCCGATCGAAGAAGAGAACCGAATACACGACGATGATTCCTGCGATCAGTCCGGTGATGAGGGCCGCTCCCGGCGACATCGTCGCAGTCCCGGCGGTTATACCAACCAGACCAGCCAGGACACCGTTTCCGGCCATCGCGACATCCATCTTCTTCGTTCGAATCCAGATGACCGCGCCTGCGGCCAACCCACCGGCCGCTCCAGAAAGCAATGTTGTGACACCTGCTCTCATTACGACCCCGTCGGCCGCCAATTCCGAACCGGGATTGAAACCGAACCATCCGAACCAGAGGATGAAAACACCGACAACCGCGAAAGCGATGTTGTGACCGAGAATCGCCTTGGGACGCCCCTGACTGTCATATTTGCCGATCCGCGGGCCGAGGAAGTAGGCACCCATGAGAGCGGCCCACCCTCCTGCCGAATGGACGATGGTGGAACCGGCGAAGTCGCCGAACTTGGCGTCGCCGATGGCTAGATCCGAAATCCAACCGTCTCCTTGCCAAAACCAGTGAACCACCACTGGATAAATCAACGCGGTCATCGCAACCGAGAAGAGCAGGTACCCGCTGAACTTCGTGCGCTCGGCCATGGCGCCGGATGCGATTGTTACCGCAGTTGCGGCAAACACCACCTGGAAGAAGAAATCGGTATACAACTGATCGTTCACGAGGTCCCCGGTCGCTCCGGACAAGAAGAACAAATCAGTTCCGATGAAACTCCCGGTGTCTGAGCCATAGGCCAGACCGAAGCCGACAACAAAGAACGCAATGGCCCCGACCGACATGTCCGCCAGGTTCTTGGCCATGATGTTGGAGACATTCTTTGCCCTGGTCAGACCGGCCTCCACCAGGCCGAAACCGGCCTGCATCAAAAACACCAGGATCCCGGCGATGAAGATCCAGAGGTTGTCGAGAACAACCTGAATGTCCGGAGCCTCCTGAGCCAGCGCCGGCGCGGACACCAACGCCCAGATCACGGCGACGCTCAGAGCGAGCCCGGCCAGTCGCCAGCCCATCCTCTTCGCTACGCGTGCTGTCATATCGATCTCCCGAGCCGGACCGCGAACATGCCGATTGACATGGTTCTCCTCCTTAGTCGAGAGGGAGATTGGACAATGATTCTTTCGCAGTGGTAAATCGACTGTGAACGACGATGTCAATTTGTTTCCGTCAGGTTTCGCGGTTCGCCGGCGATCAGTCTGATAGCAACAGACCACGACGTATGCTGCCGATCGTGACAACTACACGTATTCCGATGTTCCCCCTCCACACCGTGTTGTTCCCTCACATGCTGCTCCCGCTCCATATCTTCGAAGACCGATACCGCACGATGACGCGCGAGTGTCTCGACGCAGACGGAGAATTCGGCGTGGTCTTGATAGAGCGGGGATCTGCAATCGGCGGCGGAGACGACCGGAAGGAGGTTGGAACGCTCGCCCGCATTCTGCAGGCGGACGAGTTGGACGACGGACGCTGGGTCATGGTGACTGCCGGCGTGCAGCGACTCCGGGTCGTCGACTGGCTGGAGGAAGACCCGTATCCGTTGGCCGATGTCGAACTCATCGAAGACCCGGAGCCGGCTCCCGAGGCAGCCGCCCTCCGTGACCAATGTATAAAGGCGATTCGTCGGATGGCAGCCATGTCTGCCGAACTCGGCGACCCCGCGCCACCGCTGAACCTCGAAATATCGGAGAACCTCCGGGCGGCCTCATACCAGGCATGTGCGGCAGCGGCTCCAATCGGGACGTTCGACCGTCAAAAGCTGCTCGAGATCGATGACCCTGTCACCCGCATGCAGGCCCTTCTGGCAATGCTGGAGGACCACAATGAGTTTCTGAATGCGAGGCTGGCACAGGGCTAGTCGACAAGCGGGGTTCCCGGCTCTAGGTTCTGAAGAGGACCGGCAGGGAGCTTTACGATGACGAACGCAACGTCCTGGCACCGGGTTGCAGGGCTGGATGACATACCATCAGGTCGGGTTACAACTGTCACAGTCGGTACGAGAGTTCTCGCCCTCACCCATTTCGAAGGTGAATACGGGGCACTCGACAATCGGTGCCCACACCAGGGAGGGCCTCTCGGCGAAGGCAGCATCGAGCGAGGCTGGCTGCGGTGCCCCTGGCACGGCTACGACTACAACCCACTCGACGGGTCTCCACCCGAAGGCTTCGATGACGCCCCGACTGCCTATCCGACCGACGTGAGGGAAGACGGGGTGTATGTCGAGCTCCCTCCAGAGTCGGAACGTGGACGGACGGTCGGCGATGTAATGATCGAGACCATGACCAACTGGGGAGTCCGGGCGGTCTTCGGTATGGTCGGACACTCGAATCTTGGCATAGCCGATTCTCTGCGGCTCGCCGAGGAGCGGGGTGACCTCCGGTACTTTGGTATCCGACACGAGGGAGCGGCCGCCTTCGCGGCCACCGCCTACGGCAAACTGACGGGGGGTCTCGCCGCCTGTTTCGCCATTGCTGGGCCCGGGTCGACCAACCTGCTGACTGGCCTCTACGACGCCAAAAAGGACCGTGCGCCTGTACTGGCCCTTTCCGGCCAGGTGCCTTCCCGAAACGTTGGTCGAGGGGCTTTTCAGGACCTCGACCTGGCCTCGGCTTTCGCTGATGTCGCTCGATATGGTGCGGTCGTGCACGCCGATGGCGATCATGCGGAGCTCATGACGCTCGCATGCAAAACAGCCATCGTCGAACGCGATGTTGCTCATCTGATCTTTCCCGACGAGGTACAGGTACGTCGTTCCGATGAGAAGCCATCCGGTCCGGAGGGCAGAGTCGGCGCTCGTGACATCCGGCCACCTGAAGGCGAGTTTGCGAGAGCGTGTTCGCTTCTCCGCAGTGCGAAGAGCCCGGTGTTCGTGGTCGGTGCGGGTGCCCGCCACGACATGGGGCCGATCATTGCTCTGGCCGAGCAGCTCAACATTCCGGTTATGACGACGTTCAAGGCAAAGGGCCAGATCAGCGACCGTCACCGCCTCGGCTGCGGCGTGCTGGGTCGCAGCGGTACCCCGATCGCGAGCTGGTTCATGAATGAAAGCGACCTCATGGTTGTGTGGGGAGCGTCCTTTTCGCACCACACCGGGATCAGCGAACACAAGCCGTTGATCCAGGTCGATCGTGATCCGATGGCCATCGGCCGATTCCACTCCATAGAGATCGGATTGATCGGCGATGTCGCAACGACCGCTCAGGCCATGGCCGCTTCGATCAGCGATCCGTTCGCTGACCCGACCGAACGCGTTGCCGAGCGGTGGGAACTGTGGCGAGCCGAGAAGGCGTCGAGGCGCCAGGACGATCGTGGGGCCGGCATCAATTCAGCGCTGATCTTCGAAGAGTTGACGGCTACTGCGCCAGATGACGCCGTGATTTGTGTCGACGTCGGCAACAACACGTACTCGTTCGGCCGCTACTTCGAAACGTCGAACCAGTCGATTCTCATGTCCGGTTATCTCGGTTCGATCGGCTTCGCGCTGCCGGCAGCCATGGGGGCTTGGGCAGCGGTTGGCGATACGCGCAAAGTCCTCGCGGTGTGCGGTGACGGCGGCCTGGCACAGTACGCGATGGAACTAACCACATTGGTCCAATACGAAATGGACGTGACCGTAATCCTCCTCAGCAACTCCGAGTTGGGAAAGATCTCCAAGGAACAGCGCGCCGCCCAGCATCCTGTCTGGAAAACCAGGCTGGTGAATCCGGACTTTGCGGATGTGGCACGCCTGTGTGGAGCGATGGGAACCAGGGTGATCCATCGGGCTGATCTTGCCACTGCACTGGAATCCGCCATTGCCCATCCCGGCCCGGCTTTGGTGGACGTCGACGCAGACGTGGTCTTGATCTAGAAGCTCAATGTCGGCATCGGACGGCCTCGGAGTCCCGTCCGCACCTCGATCAACTGGCTTTTCGAAGGGGAACGACGTTCGCCAGATGTTCCGAGCGTTCGAGTTGCTCAACACGCCGATGGGCGTCGTGAAGCTGCACAAACAACTCGAATACGAATGCGTCCACCTGGGCTTTGTCGTAGCCGTCGCGCACGATGCGGAATCCGTCGTTCTGTTCACTCTCAGTGTTCATGTCGACTACTTCGACACCACGCCGAATTCCTGAACCCCCGTTCGATCAACCCCTGGCTTCGGCCTCGGCAACACCGGAGGTTCTCTACGCCTCGACCATCGTCAAATGCACAAGCCCTGGTCGGTTACGCCCCGGCCACACAGAACCTGAGATTCGACAGCCATGAGCGAGAACCCGCTTCCATCACCGGTCGGCTGGCCAAAAATGTGGAGTCGTTCTCCCAGCACCGAATCATCGCCAATGCCAACCACGTCATAGGTCACCTCTCCCAGGTCGCCCTCCGTAGGCGCCACGGTGACTGTGATTCGCGACGGAGGATCGATGCTGGCCCTCGCCTGAGCTACGACCTCTCCGAGTTCGACCATGGACTCCGCCGTTGGAATCTCGCCGAGGGCAGCAACTACCCCGGACGTCACATCATCTACAAAGCCCTTTTGCCCCGTGAATGAACTGTTCACCCACCCGGTGGTGTTGCCGGTGCTGACCCGGTACCAGATCGATCCAGGCAAGAGTCGAGCCTCTCCGGTCGACAGCATGGTTGCTGTTGGCGCCAGACGTGCGACGACACCGAAACTCGTCCCCGGTCCGCTGCGAACGTTGAGAACGTCGTCGAACTCGACTCCCACGACGGCCATGGGCGTCCCGTTTGGTGGGACGATATCGAAAGGCTCGCCAGGTAGCGTGGTCGATGTAGATGCCCCGCTCGTCGTAGTCGTTGAGGTCGTCGTCGAATCGTCATCAACCGTGGGAACCGAACTCGTAGTCACCGCGTCAGCATTGGTGGATGAGGTCCCGTTATCAGGCGGAGGCGAAGTGATTGTGCTGGTCGTCCCGGTCGGTTCGCTGGTTGACGGGTCCGTGGTGGTCGACGATTCACCACACCCAAAGAGAACGGTGGCGAGAATCAGCACACCGACAATGCGAACCGCCACTCTGGCGTGCAGCATGTGACCTCCTTATTCACTCTCATTCTCGTGAGCGTTCGACTTTTGCGGATAGGTGACTTTGTCCTTTTCCTGTAGTCCTGAAAGGGCGAGACCCGCGATTTCCCGGCGCATTGTCGGTTTTACCCCCCGCGGTTTTGTCGGTAGCGTGCGATGGATCG
>JABDOU010000212.1 GCA_013043085.1 Acidimicrobiia bacterium | reverse complement strand
ATTACGCTCGATTGGCACGATCTCGATTACCCCGGGATGGGCGAACGTTGGATTCTGGCAGGTGGCCTTTCTCCCTCAAATGTCGGTGAGGCCATTGCGGCGACGGCCGCGTGGGGAGTGGATGCATCAAGCGGTCTAGAGTCGGCGCCTGGTGTGAAGGACCTGGATCTGATTGAAGCCTTCGTTCGGGTGGCAAAGGAGACCAGCGCATGGGAGCAACGAGCATCGGAGACCAGGACGTGACTGCGAGCCTTCCCGATCAAAGAGGCCGATACGGCGATTACGGAGGCCGTTTCGCCCCGGAAACACTCATGCCCGCGCTCCTCGAGCTCGAGGACGTTTTTAACGAGGCCTGGACCGATCCATCGTTTGTACATGAATACCGGAGGCTCCTGGCAGATTATGTGGGACGTCCTACACCGATATTCGAGGCCGCCAACCTTTCGAGAGATCTTGGCATCCGACTTCTGCTGAAACGTGAAGATCTGAACCATACGGGTGCGCACAAGATCAACAACACGATCGGTCATGGACTGCTTGCCAAGCGCATGGGTAAGCCGCGGATCATTGCCGAAACCGGAGCCGGGCAACACGGAGTTGCGAGCGCGACTGCCGCCTCCCTTCTCAATCTCGAATGCGATGTGTTCATGGGAACGAAGGACATCGAGCGTCAGGCGCTCAATGTCTATCGCATGGAATTGCTGGGGACGCGTGTCGTCCCTGTGAGTTCTGGAGCCGGAACTCTGAAGGATGCGGTCTCCGAAGCCATGAGGTACTGGGTCTCGACCGTTGAAACCACCCACTACATGATTGGATCGGTGGTTGGTCCTCACCCATTCCCACTGATCGTTCGGGAGTTCCAGAAAGTCATCGGTGAAGAACTGCTCTCGCAGATGGCCGGGGGCCAGCCTGATGTCGTGGTGGCCTGCGTTGGTGGGGGATCGAACGCCATGGGGGTCTTTTACCCTCTCATCGACACGGGAATAGAGCTGATCGGGGTAGAGGCGGGCGGCCTCGGCACCAACACCCCTAGCCACGGGGCGTCCCTCAGTCTTGGCAGCCCGGGGGTCCTTCACGGATCTCACACCTATATGTTGCAGGACGAGGAAGGCCAGGTCCTGGAAGCTCATTCGGTCTCAGCGGGGCTCGACTACCCGGGCGTTGGTCCAGAACATGCATATTTCAAGGATGCCGGCCTGGTGAGATATGAAACGGCCACAGATGCCGAGGCGCTTGCGGCTTTTGCTCTACTCAGCAGGCGAGAAGGAATCATCCCGGCTCTCGAGTCCGCCCATGCCCTTGCGTGGATCGTGCGAGGAGCCGATTCGCTCGCGGGAAAAACGGTGGTGCTGAACCTCTCCGGACGCGGAGACAAGGATGTTCAACAGGTGGCCGCACTTGGGATTTAGCGACCTCCAGGACACGTTCGCGGCGGCGAGGGCCGAAGGCCGGGCCGTGTTCATGCCCTTTCTCACCGCAGGTCTTCCCACGATAGAAACCAGCGTCGAGCGATTTGTGGCGATGGCCGACGCCGGTGCCGACGCCTTTGAGGTAGGGATTCCGTATGCCGATCCGCTCATGGACGGACCGACGGTCCAGGAAGCTTCCGAACTGTCCCGCGAACGCGGAATGACAATGTCGATTGGGCTCGATCTCGTACGCCAGGTTGCCGCCTTGACCGGTAAACCGGTGATCGTCATGACGTACGTCAACCCCGTGTTGACGATGGGCGTCGGCGGTTTCATGCAGGCGGTTTCCGAGGCCGGCGCAGCAGGCGTGATCATCGCCGATCTTCCGTTTGAAGAATCCGAACCGTTTTCGAAGTCAGCTGGAGAACATGACGTCGGCCTGGCACTCTTCGTCGCCCCAACGACTCCCGAGGAACGGGTTCGGGCGATCGCGGCGTCGCAACCTGCCTTCATATACGGAGTAGCGGAAATGGGCGTAACCGGAGAACGAGCCGATGGCAGTGGGCACATAGAAGGATTGATACGTCTGGTACGTTCCATCAGCCAGGTTCCCATCGTTCTCGGGGTTGGCATCTCGACTCCCGACCAGGCGGCAAAAGCCGGCGAATTGGCTGACGGTGTGATCGTAGGATCTGCCATCGTCCGTATCGTTCTCGAGCAACCCGACGATCTCGACATCTTCACAACTACCGTATCGAGCCTGGCCAAAGCGGTCCACGGCTAACATTGCCGCTCTTGCCGGGATGGCGGAATTGGCAGACGCGGCGGACTCAAAATCCGTTGGCCGCAAGGCCGTGAGGGTTCAAGTCCCTCTCCCGGTACCAGTCTCCGAATCCTTTGCGTCAATGGAACCCTCACCAAGCCCACTCCGACAAGTCCACTGCGACACCAACGCATTGAGGGCCCTTGCTGTTCGTGACCTTGACGTCCGGCCGCAAAGGCGGTAGCTCGGTCTTTAGATCACGGACTAGTTAAATCCCCTCGTGCGTGCGGATCGGGCCAATCAACAGGCGTTCAACCGCCGACAAACAACATCGTTCATGGAACCCCACCAAACCCGAAACCAACACGTTCGTACCCGATCACCGGTCACTCGCCGCCCTCTAGCTCGGCAAGTGCTTTGGCCAGGCGGTTGGCGCGCGTGTCCTCCCGTTTGGCCGAGTACAACGAATAGAGCATCGAGCGCTTGGCCGACTTAGAGAGCGCCCCGTACGCCTCCCGTGCGCGCTTGGACCTACGAAAGGCCGCCTCCAGGTCGGCGGGAACGATGAGAGCGTCGACCGGCTCGAGCAGCGACCACGCACCGTTCTTCTTCGCGATATCGACCGCGCGCAATCCTGCGTCGGTCATCAACTCCGCCTCGATGAGTTCAGCTATGTACTGCTTGTTGATCTTCGACCACACGCTTCGAGGCTTCCGTGGGGTGAATATCTGCTTGTAGCGAGCGTCGTCGATGGGCTTGAC
>JABDOU010000171.1 GCA_013043085.1 Acidimicrobiia bacterium | reverse complement strand
CGAAAACAATACGTGCGGCGTAATATCGGGCCTATGAAATCCTCCAATATTGTCGACGTCAATGCCTCCGACTTTCCGCGCGAAGTACTGCAGGCGAGCCACGAGCGGCCCGTCGTGGTGGACTTCTGGGCTGAGTGGTGCGGTCCCTGCAAGACGCTGGGACCCATCCTGGAGCGCCTTGCTGTCGAATACGATGGCGCCTTTCGGCTGGTAAAGATTGACGTAGACGCCAATCAGGCTCTCGCTCAGCAATTCGGCGTCCAGGGCATCCCTTTCGTAATGGCCTTCTCAGGCGGTCAGCCTGTGGCCGAATTCACGGGAGCCATTCCCGAAAACCAGGTACGGGCCTGGCTTGATCCGCTCCTCCCGAACGAACTCGACGACCTGGTCGAACAGGGACGCGACGCGCTGCTCGATGGTGACGATCCCAGGGCGGAAGAGGCATTTCGTGCCGTCCTCGCCCAGCAATCGGATCATCAAGAAGCCGGCACCAGCCTTGCTCAGATGCTCATTGCAGCCGGGAAGATTGACGAAGCGCTCGATGTCCTCGCGCCGATGAGCGCTACAACCGAAGTCGAAAGACTCCGGGCCGCTGCCAGATTGTCCGAGAATCGAGATCAGGACGTGAGCAGTCTCGCAAAAGAGCTCGAAGGGAACCCGCAGGATGACGCAAAACGTGTCGAACTGGCGCAGGCCCTCGCAGGTCGCGCCGAGTACGAACCTGCTCTGGATCATCTCCTCAAAGTCGTTCGCGGCGGAGGACCGGAGCGGGAAAACGCGCGTCAGGCCATGATCGACATCTTCGGGGTCCTCGGCGTCGAGCACCCGCTCGTGCTGACCTACCGGCGCCAGCTGGCGAGCGCCCTCTTCTAGGGAGATCACGCTCGACAACGGCCCACCAACGAATGCGGCCATAGCTTCGATCGCCTACGATGGTCAAGAAATCTGAAGCGTCTACGGGCGTGGGCGCGACACGAGAAGCCGGAGGTTTATGAGCGAGCGCTGGGTCTATTTATTCGATGAAGCAGATGGCGCCAACCGCGACCTTCTTGGCGGCAAGGGAGCCGGGCTTGCGGAGATGACAGCGGCCGGATTGCCGGTTCCTCCGGGCTTCATCATCACAACCGATGCTTGCCGCTCATACACCGAAAAAGGGCTTGAGTTTCCCGAGAGTATGTGGGAACAGGCTCTCGAGGCGATGGCAGGCGTCGAAAAGCTCACCGGCAAGACCTTCGGGGGTGCCGAGAACCCTTTGCTCGTATCGGTTCGCTCCGGCGCCAAGGCCTCGATGCCAGGCATGATGGATACGATCCTCAACCTCGGACTCAACGACGAATCAACCGAGGGACTCGCAAAGGCAACAGGGGACGCACAGTTTGCCTGGCAGGCGCGGGTGCGCTTCATCCAAATGTTCGGAGATATCGTTTTCGGCGTGCCGGCACTGCGTCTCAGCGAGATCGCGGAGGCGGCTCGCAAGCAGCAGAACGGAGCCAGGCCCGCGGTCGAGGAGAGCATCGCTCTGGTCGACCGGCTCCAATCTGTGATTTATGGCTACGCTCACCAGCGAGTGCCTGAAGACCCGGCTCAGCAGCTGGAGTTGGCGATTTCTGCGGTTTTCAACTCGTGGAGCAACAAGCGCGCTGTCGACTATCGAAAGGTCGCCGGGATTCCGGAAGACCTCGGTACCGGCGTAACAGTTCAGGCGATGGTATTCGGCAATACCGGTGCCCAATCAGGCACGGGGGTTGCCTTTACGAGAGATCCCGGATCCGGTGTACCCGGAATTTTCGGCGAATACCTGCCCGATGCGCAAGGCGAAGATGTCGTCGCGGGAATCCGCACGCCGCACCCGATCTCGATGATGCAAGATGACATGCCCGACGCCTATAGCGAACTGATCGAGATCGCCGACCGTCTCGAGAAACACTATCGAGACATGCAAGATATGGAATTCACCGTCGAGAACGGTCGATTCTGGATGTTGCAGACGCGAACCGGTAAGCGAACGGGACGAGCGGCGGTTCGGATAGCGGTTGATCTCGTTGCCGACGGGCTCATCACAGTCGAGGAAGCTCTCGGGCGTGTGGACGGTTCGCAAATCGAACAACTCCTGCACCCGGTTGTGGCGCCCGGATCAACAGCCCCGGTTCTCGCCACTGGCCTACCGGCATCACCGGGAGCGGCGGCCGGAGTAGTCGTACTCGATTCAGAAGAAGCGGTTGCGTTGAGCGAACAGGGCAAGCCGGTCATATTGGTACGCCACGAGACCAGTCCCGACGACTTTTCCGGCATGGTGGCGTCGCAGGCCATCGTCACCGCCAGGGGCGGAGTTACGTCCCATGCCGCGGTGGTTGCGCGCGGGATAGGGAAGTGCTGCGTTGTGGGGTGTTCCGACCTCATGATCGACGAGACCAGCCAGGTGATACAGGCCAACGGGATTCAGGTAGCTGCCGGCGAATGGGTAACCGTAGACGGCACGACGGGTCAGATTCTTGTGGGTGAGGTCGAAACCATCGAACCGGAACTCGACGATGCCTATTACTCGTTGATGCAATGGGCCGACGAGAAGCGACGCCTACGCGTCCGGGCCAATGCCGATACCCCGGTCGACGCCGCCAAGGCACGCGAACTGGGAGCCGAGGGAATCGGCTTGTGTCGAACAGAGCACATGTTCTTTGCCGGAGACCGCATCGAAACCGTCCGCCAAATGATCATGGCCCCCAACAACGTCGCTCGCGCCGAGGCACTCGCCAAGCTCGAACCACACCAGGTCCAGGATTTCATCGGAATCTTCGAAGCCATGGACGGGTTTCCGGTGACGATCCGGCTGCTGGATCCGCCTCTTCATGAATTTTTGCCACGCCATGACGACACTGCCCTCCAGATCACCGATCTGAAACTTCAGCTCAGCCGCGCCGAAAACCTACAGCGCGTGGATGCGATGCTCGGCGAGATTCATGAGCTCGAAGCCATGCTGCACCAGGTCAGCCGACTGACCGAGCAGAACCCGATGCTCGGGCATCGCGGTGTACGGCTGGGGATTGCGTACCCACAGATCACCGAGATGCAGTCGCGGGCGATCTTCACGGCTGCTGCCAGGTGCGCGGAGCGGGGAATCACCGTGCTGCCCGAGATCATGATTCCTCTCGTCGCTTTCTCTCCCGAATTCGACCACCAGGCGGCAATTGTTCGGCAGGTCGGCGAAGAGGTACTCGGCCAGCACGGTATCAACATTGATTACCTCGTTGGCACGATGATCGAGCTTCCTCGAGCGGCGCTCACGGCTCACGAGATTGCAGAAAACGCAGACTTCTTCTCGTTCGGGACCAACGATCTCACCCAGTCGACCTGTGGTCTCAGCCGCGATGACGCACCACGGTTCCTGGGAGAATATGTCCGTGAAGGGGTCATCAAGGCCGATCCTTTCCAGACGATCGACGTTGACGGAGTCGGCCAGCTGGTGCGGCTCGGGACCGAACGGGGACGAAGTGCCAAGCCTGACCTCAAGGTCGGGGTCTGCGGCGAGCACGGTGGCGATCCTGCGAGCATTCGATTCTTCGATTCGCTCGGGCTGCACTACGTCAGTTGCTCCCCATACCGGGTTCCCGTCGCCCGGCTGGCCGCTGCCAGAGCCTCCCTCGAATCGAAGCAGTAACACCGTCAACCGATGGACAGTCGTCTCCTCCCGGCGGGTGACCACGCTCCTCGGTGCACAGACTGGTCCTCATCGATTGCATTAGATCCGCGCGGGACGGCGTTCGCAGCCGACAGCGTGACGCTTATCGCTACACCCGGGGCCTGGCCGAAACCGGTGTTCGCCCATCCACTGCTGACCGGCCTGGCACCTCGCATGGACACGAAGCTCGGCATGACCCGGATCCTGGCATTCAGGCATGAACCGGGCTCGGACGATCGGGTGCTCGTCTACATCTATTCCGGCCGCCAGATGGCCGGCAAGGCGTACCTCGTTCCGCCCTCTGAACTGAGTAATTTGGTCGCTCACCCCCACGACCGGTGGCGACGCGAAGAACCGCCGCCTTCTCGAGTGGTTGCTGTCTGCACCCAGGGAAGCCACGACGTGTGCTGCGGTACCGACGGAACTCGTTTTGCCATCGAAGCCGGCACACGGGATGTGACGGTACTGAAGATCTCCCACACGGGCGGTCATCGGTTCGCGCCAACGGCACTCTTGCTGCCCGATGCACGGATGTGGGCGCACATGGACGTCGCCCTGCTCGACGTGATCCTCGACCGCTCCGGCGAGCCACGCGAGATCATCGGTCGATGTCGTGGATCCATATTCGCACCACCCGGACCGGGTCAGGTTGCCGAGTGTGCGGTTCTGGCGGAGCAAGGTTGGAATTGGCAACCCGAGACCGTCGCAGTGACGGGCATGGATGTCGTGCTGTCGGGGGGCGGACGAGCCTTTCGGGTGGCCACACGGGAGACCCGGATCGTCCCCACCATTGCATGTCGCGCACCCGGCGGTGAACCGTCCAAAACCTCGACCGAGTTCGAGGTCACCGGGATGTGGGAGTTGTAGGCGCTGTTGGCACCGCCATTAATTGTATTGTTGACTCAATAAGTC
>JABDOU010000162.1 GCA_013043085.1 Acidimicrobiia bacterium | reverse complement strand
TGAAGCCGGCCTCTCTCACGAGCCGTTCGGCAACCTCCGGATTGAAGCCGAGCGTGCCGAGCCCCATCCCGCCCGTCTCCGACAATCCGGAGGCAAGACAGGAGGTCAGCGAGAACCCGTATTGCAGTGCGAGAACCGGGTTCCTGAGATTGTTCTCGAAACCCGGTTTCGACTTGATGTCCTGGATCACCATCACCCCATCGGGCTCGAGCACTGATCGGACGGCTGCCAGAGCGCGATCGGGGTGAGGCATGTCGTGGAGTGCGTCGAGCGCCAGTACAACACCGAACCGTTGGCCGTAAGACGCGAGCTCTTCTGCATGGCCTTCCCGAAACTCGGCGTTGTCGAGATCCACCGATCGCTCACGGGCGCGGCCCACCGCGATGGACGACGGGTCGACACCCAAGAAATGGCTGGCGGGGAATGCTCTCGCGAGGGCGTCGATTGCGACACCCGAGCCGCATCCGACCTCCACGACGTTAGCGCCTGTGGTCAGCCGGTCTTTCAAGCCGGGTATGGCCGGGATCACGACCGGGAGGAAAAACTTGGTGAACGAAGGGCGTGACATGCGTTCCGTCGTTCGAGTGGCCACCTCACCCTGATCCTCGTAGCTGAACCCGCCGCCGGTTCTCATTGCCTCGATGAGCTGTTCAATGACTTCTTGATTTGTGATACCGGTGAAGGCACCTGCGGCAAAGAACTGGCTTTCCTCCTCATCAGCCAACACCGCTGCTCCGACCGGGGTCAGCTCAAACTGCCCATCATCATGGTTGACCAGGCCGGCTGCGGCCTGCCCGTACAGCCATTCCTGAATCCAGCGCATGTCGGTGTTGGTAACCGAAGCCAGCTCGTCTGGCGTCATCGGGCCCGATCCTGCCATGGCTTGATAGAGCCCCAGTCGATCGCCGACGTGGATCATTACGGCGACGAGCTCACCCTCTTTGAATTTCCAGACTTTGAGTGCGAACTTGCGTATTTCGTCGAGTTCCATGACTCCTCTTTCCTGCCTTTGGTTCTAGCACTTCGGAGTCGATGATTTAACACAGCCAGTAAGTGGGAGTTCACCTCCCGGCCGCTCTAGCATGGCTGATCCACATGAGAATTGTCATCGTCGGTGCCGGCGCAGTCGGCACGTATTTGGCCGAACGGCTTTCGCTCGAGGGCCAGGACGTCGTCATCATCGAATCCACGCAAGCTCGCGTTGCCGAACTCCAGTCGAAGCTCGATGTGATGGTGGTATACGGCAATGGCTCATCGCCAATCACACTCGCAGAGGCTCAAGTCGAAAAGGCCGAATTGCTGATCGCCGTTTCAGATAACGACGGAGCAAATGTCCTCGCCTGTCACCTGGCCCACGAGATGGGAGTCCCCAGAACCGTTGCCCGGGTCGAAGATCCCGGACTGCGAGATGGCTTGTCGAAATTGGGTGTCGATGTGGTGATCGAGCCGCGCGAGAACGCTGCTCAGGAGGTCATTGATCTGATTCGCGGCGGGGGCGTCTCCGAGATCATCGAGTTTGGAAACGGTGGACTGGTGCTGCTCGGCGGCCGGGTCGGCAACGACGCCCCGCTGGTCAATCACAAGCTTTCGGAGCTACGGGAACAGTATGGAAATGGCGAATGGATTCTGGCTGCTGTGGTTCGCGGATCCGAGACCATGGTGGTGCGGGGCGAGCGAACCCCGATCCTGCCGGGCGACCATGCCCTCATCATGACTCTGAAAGGCTCCGAGCAGACGGCACTCGATCTCATGGGCCTCGAGGTTCACCAGATTCGACGGGTGCTGGTTGCCGGATCCAACCGTCTATCGAGTCTTACCGCACACATGCTGGTGGAAGATGGCTTCGACGTGGTGATCATCGAGGACGAAGTCGATCGTTGCCGTCGCATGAGCGAAGAGCATCCCAAAGCCCTGGTGATTCAAGGCGATCCAACCGATCCAGAGGTGCTCGAGGATCTCGATATCGACGAGAAGGACGCGATCGTCGCCATGTCGGGACGGGACGAACGCAACATCCTCGCTTGTCTTCTGGCGAAAGCAATGGGCGCTTCGGAAGCCATCATGGCGGTCAACCGCCAGAGCTATGTTCACATTCTCGACAAGATCGAGGTGGATGCCATGGTGTCGAGCAGGCAAGCCGCCGCTAACGCCATTCTCCAGTTCGTGCGCCGTGGACGTGTGCATTCGGTGGTGACGTTCAGCGACAGCGACGCCGAGGTCATTGAATTGGAAGTCATTCCGAGAAGCGACGCGGTCGGCATGCGGCTCGATGAGCTGGGTCTTCTGGGTGGTGCCATCATCGGAGGCATCAATCGAGGCAGTCGATGCCTCGTGCCAACCGGGGCAACCGAGATCGAACCGCGCGACCGGCTGATCGTGTTTGCGCTCCCCGAGGCGATCAGGGCGGTAGAAGAACTCTTCTCCGAGTGAACGTTCGAGAGATTCTCGACGCCCGGGATAATGAATCAACGATGCCGCGGCGCCTGTCGTACATAATTGGTGCCGTCGTGGCAGCGTCCGGCGCCGCGATGCTCCCCGGCATTTTCACGTCTCTGGTCTATCGAGAGTGGAGCGAGGCGCTCGCCATGTCGCTCGCCGCAATAGTGTCCGCGACCATCGGCGTCGTCGCCTGGCGGATCTATGGAAGCTCCGGGGAACTCACGAAACGTGAGGGGTTTGCCGCTGTGGGGCTGGCATGGATAGCTCTGGTATTCGCCGGCACGCTTCCGTACCTCTTCACGAGCTCTATCACCAACGTAACGGACGCGTTCTTCGAATCGGCAGCCGGCTTTACCACGACTGGATCGTCGATCATCCCCGACCCGTCGATCATTCCTCATGGGGTGCTCATCTGGCGGTCTCTGACCCAATGGATCGGGGGTATGGGAATCATCGTGTTGAGCATCGCCATCCTCCCGCTGCTGGGGGTCGGGGGCGTGCAGCTGGCCCAAGCGGAGTCGCCAGGTGTACAGCCCGACCGGCTCACTCCTCGTTTTCGCGAGACCGCCAAACGCCTGTGGTACCTCTATGTCGGATTCACAGCGATCGAGATCGTGTTGCTGACTGTCGGCGACATGAACTTTTTTCAGGCAATCAACCATTCTCTGACAACGATGTCCACCGGCGGCTTCGGAACCGAGCCGGATTCACTTGGCGGTTTCAGCCCGTATACGCAGTGGGTTGTGATCGTGTTCATGATCATCGCCGGTACATCGTTTGCGCTTCACTACCGGGCTCTCAGGAAGCCGGTGGCCTACGCCAGGAATACGGAGTTTCAGCTCTACGTCGGCATCATGGTTGTCACAGGTGTGCTCATGATCGGTGGGCTTCTGAACTCGGGGCAACTGGCTGGTGAAGGGATCGAGGCTCACCTTCGCACCACGGTCTTTACAGTCGCCACCATCATCACAACCACGGGATTCGGTGCTGCGGATTTCGGAGCCTGGGTGTCTGGGTTGCAGATCCTCATTGTTGGCATGATGTTTCTCGGCGGCATGGGCGGTAGCACTTCCGGTTCCGTAAAGACCTACCGGGTCGGTGTGCTGTTCTCAGCAGGCATTGCCGACCTTCGGCGCATCATTCAACCGCGTGGCGTGCATCTGACCAGGTTCGGTAGAGATGTCGTCAAGCCAGAGATCGTTCAGGACGTGCAAACGTTCTTCATGTTCTACATGTTCCTGTTCATGACCGGCACATTCCTCATGGGTTTGATCGAATCGACGCTTGGAGCCGGAGTCGATATTGTCACGTCTGCCTCGGCAGTGGCCACCGCCATCGGCAACGTCGGCCCCGGGCTCAGCGAAGTCGGACCGGCCAACAATTTCCTCGGTCTTCCCGGTCCGTCGAAATGGTTGCTCTCCGGTCTCATGATCGCCGGACGTCTCGAGATCTTCCCGATCATCCTGCTGTTTACACGCCGATTGTGGAGCAAATGACAAGCCTTCGGCTTGTCATTGTCCATGAGCGATTATTGGTATGTGATGAGGTCGGGCACCGTTTCGAATTGGAGGACCTCCCACGGTTGGTAGAGGTTGGTGTCCTCATCGAAGAAGAGCTTGAACCCGTTGTAGAAGGGTGGGGGCTCCACCTGCACGTAGCGGTATGTGGTCTGCTTTAGCGCTCGCCCTCCAAAGCCGTCCATGTGAATCACGCTGTTCAGTCCGGGTCGGGCTACCAACTGCTCTCGATTCGTGATCATCCTCAGCTGGAACTGGTGCACAATGAAGAGCTTGTCAGGAAGGTCGTTCTCGACCACCAGATCCGACAACCACTGCGATAC
>JABDOU010000156.1 GCA_013043085.1 Acidimicrobiia bacterium | reverse complement strand
CTGGCAGCAAACATGAACGTCGATATCACAACCCTGGAGGCCATTCCGGAAGGATCGGACTCGCAGCGTGTGTTCGAAGACCTGGCGGCGGCCGGCAACGAGCTCATCTTTGGTACCAGCTTCGGGTACATGGAACCCATGCTCGCCGCAGCGGCCAATTTTCCCGAGGTCACGTTCATGCATGCCACCGGCTTCATGTCGAGCGACAACATGGGCAACTACTTCGGCGCCGCCGAAGAGGGCCGATACCTGAGCGGGATAGCTGCCGGCGCAGCCACCGAGAGCAACCTCATTGGTTATGTAGCGGCGTTCCCGATCCCTGAGGTGCTCCGCGGGATCAACGCCTTCACGCTCGGAGTGCAGGAGGTCAACCCGGACGCCCAGGTACAGGTGGTGTGGACGAGCACCTGGTTCGATCCGCCGCTCGAAAGCACAGCCGCCCAGAGCTTGCTGGATGCGAACGCCGATGTCATTGCGATGCACCAGGACTCGGCCGCCCCTGGTCAGGCGGCTGAAGCTGCGGGTGCCAAATGGGTCGGCTACAACACCGACATGACGGAGTTCGCGCCGACCGCATGGCTGACTGCTCCGATTTGGGACTGGGGACCGTTCTATCTGACGACCGCCCAACAGGTCCAAGATGGAACCTGGCAGTCGGAGGCCTACTACGGCAATATGGCAGACGGAATGGTCGACATCGCCCCGTTCGGATCGTCGGTCTCTGATGAAACCAGAGCGACGATCGAGGAGCGCAAGGCTCAGATCATCGACGGCTCGTTTTCCGTGTTCCCCGATCCGATCGTCGACCAGGACGGCAACAGCCGCGAACTCGGAGACATCTTCGGCATGGACTATTTCATCGAAGGCGTAATCGGTAGCCCGACTGGCTAGAAGCGACCAACTCACGATATGAACAATGGGCCCCGCACAGGTGGGGCCCATTGTTCTAGTGTGGGCTCATGTCGGATTCGATAGCCAGGGAAACGCTTGGAGTCGATCTTCGGGATATCCACAAGCAGTTCTATGGCGTCAAAGCAAACGAAGGCGTCAACTTCCAGTTGAGGCCCGGAGAGGTCCACGCTCTCCTCGGTGAAAACGGCGCAGGCAAATCGACCCTCTGCTCGATCCTGGCCGGGCTCTACCGGCCGGATGCGGGCGAAATGGTGATCGATGGCGAGCCGGTCGTGTTCAAGTCGCCGAAGGACGCTCTGGCCGCAGGCATCGGAATGGTATACCAACACTTCCGGCTGGTTCCCAATCTGACTGTTGCCGAGAATCTGGCACTTGGCCACCACAATCTCGGAGTCCTGGTCGACCAGAAAGATCTTCAGAGCGATGCCGCCGAACTCGGTGAGAGGTACGGTTTGCCGGTCGATGCGACCGCGCGAATTTGGCAGCTTTCGGTTGGTGAGCAGCAGCGAGTCGAGATTCTCAAACTTCTGTATCGCGATGCCAGGGTCCTCATTCTCGACGAACCGACTGCAGTGCTCACCCCACAGGAATCCCAAGCTTTGTTCAGCACAATGCGCCAGCTCACCGACGAGGGGCGCTCGGTGATTTTCGTGTCGCACAAGTTGCATGAGGTGAAACAGGTATCGGATCGGGTTTCGGTCATGCGCCAGGGACAAATGGTCGGCGAGATCGATACCGCCGACGCCGAGCCACGAGATCTGGCCCGCATGATGGTTGGCCGCGACCTCGAACTTCCCACCCGCGAAGAAGACGAGAGTACCGGAGAGCCGGTGTTGGTGGTGCGGGACCTCCGGGTACCGGGCGACCGGGGTCTCGAATCGGTCAAGGGCGTGTCGTTTGAAGTTCGCGCAGGCGAGGTCGTCGGCGTCGCTGGTGTTTCCGGCAACGGCCAGCGGGAACTGGCATACGGCCTGGTCGGACTGCGGCGACCTACCGCGGGGAGCGTCAGCCTCGACAGCGTCGATGTGACCGAAGCCAACGTGCTTGAACACATTCGGCAAGGCCTGGCCTATGTCCCACAGAACCGCCTGGGCATGGGACTCTCGCCGGGCTTGACCACCGAAGACAATCTCGGGCTGAAAGCATTTCGAGAGGCTCCATACTCGAAAGGGCGCCAGCTGGTCCCGGCCGCTTTCAAAACCCGGGGCAAGGACCTCATTGCACAGTACGACATTCGCGGGGTCGTGCCCGGACTGCCGATACGGCTGCTATCTGGAGGCAATCTGCAGAAGGCGTTGCTCGCTCGCGAGGTCGAGATGCAACCAAAGATCCTCATCGCCCGCTCCCCGACGAGAGGCCTGGACGTGGGTGCCACCGAGGCTGTGAGAAACTCAATTCTGCGCGAGCGTCAGCGCGGCACGGGAATCCTGCTCATGTCAGAAGATCTCGACGAACTGCTCGCCCTCTCAGACCGGCTCATCGTCCTCTACGAGGGCGAGATCGTCGGCGAGCTGACAGCCCGGATGGCGACTGCTGAGCGGCTGGGCCTACTCATGGCCGGCCAGAAGGACGGCGGCAACTAGATGACCGTGCGCCGCATCATCGTCGAACCCCGTGGCCTGGCATCCTTGCGCCTGACACTCACCGTGCCACTGCTCTCGGTCCTGGCGGCCCTCGTCATCGGCGGCGTGTTCCTCTGGATCACGGGCGACAATCCGTTCACCGTTTACGGGCACATGGTGGACGCCGCCTTTGGCAGTTCGCGCGGCGTGAGCGAGACGTTGATCTCCGCAACGCCGCTCATCCTTACCGGCCTTGCAGCTGCCCTTGCGTTCAAAATGCTGGTCTGGAACATCGGTGCCGAAGGACAGTTCCTGCTGGGCGCCATCGTCGCCGCCGGCATTGCTATTGCAATGGGAGACACTATCCCGGCCGTCCTCGCCGCTCCCGTCGTGATCGTTGCAGGCGCCGTCGGCGGGGCACTGTGGGCCGCCATCTCGGCATTTCCCCGCGTGTATTTGGGAACGAACGAGATCATCACAACATTGATGCTCAACTTCATCGCGCTCAACCTCATGAACTATCTGATCTTTGGCAGCAGCAGCCCCTGGCGCGATCCGCTCGTAAGCACGTTTCCTACCGGTCGCCCGATTCCGGACGCTGCGAGCCTCCCGCGCTTTTTCAATCGCCTCGATGTCGGCATCTTCATCGCGATCGCAGTGGCGGTGTTCGCCTGGTACCTCGTCAACCGGACCCGCTGGGGATTTGAGGTCAGAGTGGTTGGCGACTCGCCCGAAACGGCCCGCTATGCCGGGATTCAGGTGCCGCGCAAAATCCTGGGGGTCTTTCTACTCTCTGGCGCCTTCGCAGGTCTGGCGGGAGCGTTGTTCGTGGCCGGTCCAGTGGGAGCGCTCGATCCGCGCTCGCTCGACCTCGGGCTCGGGTTCACCGGCATCATCGTCGCAGCCCTGGCCAGGCTCAACGCGCTGGCCGTCATCCCCGTCGCCATCCTCATGGGTGCGCTCAACAATGCCGGGCCCTCGCTGCAGTCGATCGGGGTTCCCCCGGAGATCGTGACCATGCTGCAGGGTGCGATCCTGATCTTTGCAGTGGGAGGTGAGTTCTTCATCGCCAACCGACTCCGCAGACCCGAACTCCCACCCGACGTACTGGCCACCGGAGCGGCAGCATGAACGACTCCCAACTCATCCTCACCATCGTGGCCGCCATCGGGCTGGGCACACCTCTGATCTTTGCCACCGTCGGCGAAATCATCACCGAGCGGGCGGGGATTCTCAATCTCGGTGTGCAGGGGACGATGCTGGTGGGCGCCGTTACCGGTTTCTGGGCGACCTTCCAAACGGGAAGCCTCACCCTTGGCATCCTTGCTTCGCTGCTGGCAGGTGCCGCCTTCTCGGTAATCCACGCGTTCGCGTCTATCACACTGCGGGTGAGCCAGATCGTCTCGGGACTGGCTTTGACCATCTTTGGAACAGGCCTGGCGAGTTTCCTCGGAAAGGCAGGTTCCGATCCCCTGGTTGGGGAACCGGCCCGTGACCAGTTCGACGCCATCATCTCCGGCGGTATAGCCGATTGGCCTGTCGTCGGTCCGCTCATTTTCGGCCACGACATCCTCGTGTATGTTGCATGGATCGCCGCCGGCGCCGCCAGCTACTACCTGTTTCGAACCCGTATGGGTCTGTCCTTGCGAGCGGTTGGAGAAGATCCCGCAAGTGCGGAGTCGGCCGGGGTCAACGTGGCGTGGGTGCGCTATGTGCATGTGATGGCCGGCGGCGCTTTGGCAGGGCTGGGCGGGGCCTACTATCCGCTGGCCCTGGTCCCGACATGGCAGGACAATCCCATCGGGGCGGCCGGATGGATTGCGATCGCATTGGTCATCCTCGCCAGCTGGCGTCCCTGGCGAGCGCTATTTGCCGCATATCTGTTCGGCGCGGCGGCCCGGATCCAGTTCACCCTGCAGACACTCGGGGAACCATGGAGCAGCATCCCCGCAACCATCCTCGCCATGATCCCCTTCGTACTCGCGATCATTGCAATGATTGCGCTCACCAGTGGCAAACGGGCGCGGTTCCTTGGCGCTCCTGCCGCCCTCGGTATCCCGTATTTCCGGGAGCAGCGCTAGCCGCCGAACGCACCGTCGTAGTCCGTGCCCAGGTAGGCCCCCCAGCTGATGCGGTCGGGAGTCGGCACGCCAAGGTCACGACGTTCGATCAGCGAATTGTCGCCATCGAAACTCGATCCCACGTATTCGATTGATCCGTCGCCATCCAGATCGGCGACCAGGCCGGTACCGAAGCTCCGCGCTGTGCGTTCAATCAGCATCGAGCTATCCCTCCGGTCGGGGTCGACCAGCAGCACAACCTGATCTCCTGTGAACAGCGGGCTCAGTGCGATGATGATCTCGTCTTTTCCATCCCCGCTGACATCGACCGCCAACGGCGACGTCACGATCGGTTGCTCGAACGTCTGACGCCAGAGTTCTTTGCCGGTTGCTCCCGATACAGCCACCAGCACCGACTCGCGATAGTCGGGCAATCGACCGATGGAAAACGCTGCAAACACATCCGGAACACTGTCGTCGTCAAAGAATCCGATCGCGGGCGAGGCCCAGGTTTCGGCTTCATCGACCTCGACCGCCCAGATCGCATCGAGCGTCTCGCCGTCGATCGCAATCAGCCGACCGTCGAACGTCGCTATCACGATCTCAGGAGTGCCGTCGTTGGTCAGATCAACCAGGGAGGGAGGCGCCACCATCCCCCGGTCGGCCAGAGGCGCAATGATCTGTATCGCGCTCCCGATGTCACCTCGTAGAACCTCATCAAAATCGACGACCCAGAGCGAACCGGCTTTGGTTTCGCCGCCGGTTCCGAACACAACGAGGTCGACGTCGTCCGAGGCCCGCCGGTACGGCAGCGCCGACATATAGGTCTCGGCGGCGTCCGGGGTCTGGCTGACCGACAGTACACCACCGGATGCGCCACTCAGCAACACCAGATGGCCAGGCGGTCGCGGGAAGAAGGGCGGCAGTCCGGAGTCACCGCCATTGGCAACCAGCAGATCCGGATGCCCGTCCTCATCTACATCGCCAACGAATTGGGGCGTATAGAAGTTGAGCCACCGTTCCTGACCCAAAGGCACGTCTGCGTTGAATTCCCACAGGAGTCGGCCGGCGGTTCCATCGATCGCGTAGAGCTTGCCATCGCGACCTCCGATCACAATGTCGGCAGCATCGTCGTCGGTCAGGTGACCGAGCGCAGCCGAGCCGACCATCTCATCGCCCGTTTCTATCCGCCAGAGGAGCGCACCAGAAGCGCCATCGCGAGCAGTTACGAAACCCTCTTTCGGCAGGGTTTCCTTTCCATGACCGACAACGACGTCCCGTATCCCGTCACCGTTGAGGTCGGTCGCTCGAATCGACGAGAAGATTCTGTGGTCGTCGACTGCCTCCCATGTCGAATCGAAAGAAACACCGGCGCTGCAACCAACCAGGCTGAGCATCAAGCCGAACATGACGTGCCGCACCCCGAACAGACTACGGCTGACCTCCACGCAGGTTCGCAGGCGCGCGCTCGAAGCCACGATCGTAAGATGGTTCAACGTAGCGGCTGGGAGCATGAAATGACATGGCAATCTGTGCGGTTCTCGCTTCCGCCATGGATAGAAGAAGTTGCTCCTCAGGGTCTCGTCCTTCCAACGCTCGAGGAGCGCATGCGGTTCGTGATTGAATTGGCGAATCGCAACGTCAAAGCCGAAACCGGTGGTCCATTCGGCGCTGCGATCTTTGAAGCGGCCTCGGGCAAACTGATTGCTCCAGGTGTGAACCGGGTAATTCCGAGCAACATTCCCACTGCCCACGCCGAAGTCATGGCCATCTCGATCGCGGGCCAGATGGTGGGTTCGTTCACGCTCGCCGGTGCCGGCATGCCTGCCGCAGAGCTTGTCACGTCATCGGAGCCGTGCTCCATGTGCTTTGGTGCAATCCCCTGGTCGGGCGTCCGCAGAATGGTTTTTGGAGCGACGGCGGAGGATGCGGAAGCGATTGGTTTTGACGAGGGGCCCAAACCCCATAACTGGATCGAGGCGCTCGAAGAGCGCGGCATCGAGGTAGTTGCAGGTTTTCTCGCTGAGGAGGCCGGGGCCGCACTCCGTGCCTACGGCGAGGGCGGCTATGAGGTATACAACGGCTGATGCATGAAGTCCAGCTATCCGGCACCCCTATCTCGCGGCACGTAGCGCCCACTGCACTTCAAGACGTGCTGGATCTGCTCGCCGAACATGGAGCGAGCGCCCGGCTGATCGCCGGGGGCACCGACCTCATCATGGAACTCGATCGGCGTGTTCGGCCAGGGGTTTCCATGTTGATCGATATCACGCGCCTCGACGGTCTGAGCCACATCGAACACCTCGAAGATGGTCGGATTCGGATAGGTGCCCTCGTGACCCACAACCAGGTGGTGGCCTCAGACCTGTTGTGGGAGCATGCGACCCCCCTCGCTCAGGCCAGTTGGGAGGTCGGCTCGCCTCAATTGCGAAACAGGGCAACGGTTGTTGGCAATCTCGTGACGGCCAGTCCGGCTAACGACACGATCAGCCCGTTGCGCGTGCTCGACGCGGAGCTCACACTCGCCTCTGACGGCGGCGAACGCGTTGTCACTCTTGCCGAGTTCCACACCGGAGTCCGCACGTCTGTACTGCGTCCGGACGAAATTGTCACGCACGTCACCTTCCGCTCGTTGTATCCCGACGAACGAGCGGTGTTTGTGAAAGCCGGCAACCGCAACGCTCAGGCGATATCTGTCGTCCACGGCACGATCTCGGTTCGACGTTCAGGCGAAACCGTAACCGACGCCCGGATCGCTCTCGGCTCTGTCGCTCCGACCATCGTCGCGGTGGACTCAGCCGAGAGTTTGCTCGTCGCTCAGCCACTCTCCGACGACAACATCCTCGCAGCGGCCGAGGCGGCAGCGGCGGCTTGCAAACCTATCGATGACGTGCGATCAAGTGCGGGTCACCGAACCGCGATGATTGCCGCAATCGTGACGCGGGCACTCGAGACCTTGAGAGACGCCGCACCTATCCGTCCTGAACATCCCGCCCTACTGTCTCCGACCGGCACCAGTCACAGACCTGGTTCGGAAGTCGACGCACGAGCCACCACGGACATCGAGACCAGCGTCAACGGCGTCCCGATGCGAGGGACCAGGGCGCCGGGCGAAACGCTCCTCGATTGGATTCGCGACGAACTGGGATTGACTGGCACCAAGGAAGGGTGTGCTGAAGGCGAATGCGGGGCCTGCACGATCATCGTCGACGGAAGCGCCGTGATGTCGTGTCTCGTTCCCGCTTCGATGGCGGAAGGACGCCACGTTACGACGATTGAGGGCTTGGAGGTCGATGGCGAGCTGCATCCGCTTCAGCAAGCCTTCATCGAAAACGCAGCAGTGCAATGCGGGTTCTGCATCCCCGGTTTCCTGGTGGCAGGCGCGTCGCTCCTTGACGAGATCCCGTCACCGACCCCGAACCAGCTCATCGATGCCATGGCAGGCAATCTGTGCAGGTGCACTGGCTACTACAAAATCGTCGATGCGTTCAATCAGGCGGCGAACGCGTGAGCAACACCACGATTCGGGCTTCGGTAGAAAAGGCAGACGCTCACGACAAGGTGACGGGATCCGCTGAGTACCCGGCGGATCGGAAATTTCCGGACGCGCTCACCGCCATCGTGGTCTTCACCGATCGCCCCCACGCCCGGCTCCTGGCGCTCGATACCTCCGCAGCCGAGGCGGTTGACGGCTTTGTGGCTCTGCTCCTGGCTGGCGACATACCGAATAATGAATACGGGCTGACGATGTACGATCAGCCGGTTCTGATCGGCACCGGATCGGGCAATCAGAATGGTGTCCCGACAGACGTGAGTCGCTGGGAGGGAGACCAGCTAGCCGTGGTCGTCGGCGAAAGCCCGGAAGCCGCCAGGGAAGCGGCGGAGCTGCTCAACCCCACATGGGAGGAGTTGCCGGTCGTCGACTCGATCGACGACGCACTGGCCGAGGGAGCTCCTCTCCTTCACCCGGAGGACGGGCTCGAATCCAACATATACCAGACCTACAAATTCCGAAAAGGCGATGTGAACGAAGGCTGGGAGAAGGCGGTTGTCATTGTCGAGGACACCTACGAGGTGCCCTATCAGGAGCACGCCTTTCTCCAACCCGAGGCTGCCGTGTCTTACATCGACGAAGCCGGAAGGGTGACGATCGAGATCGCCGGACAATGGACGGTCGAAGATCAAATGCAGATAGCTCATGCCCTCAATCTGCCGCTCGAACGAATACGGGTCATATACCCGGCTATCGGTGGAGCGTTCGGCGGCAGGGAGGACATGAGCTTCCAGATCGTGCTCTGCGCCATGTCTTTGAAGCTGCAAGCCATGGGTATCAACCGTCCGATCCGATCCACGTGGTCCCGGGAAGAGTCCATCATCGGCCATCACAAACGTCACCGCGGCAGAGCCTGGGCAAAGTGGGGTGCAGACGAATCAGGTCGCATCGTCGTGGTTGAGTCGGAGGGTTGGCTCGACGCCGGATCGTACAACTACACAACCAACAAAGTTCTCGGCAACATGCACCTCACCCTGGCCGGGCCTTACCGCATTCCAAACGCCCGCATTGACAGCCACGCCGTTTACACGACCACCGTTCCCGGAGGAGCATTCCGTGGCTTTGGCGGACCGCAAGGCACCTTCGTATCCGAGTCGCAGATGAACAAGCTCGCAGAAAAGCTGGGGATGGACCCCGTCGCCCTTCGGGAGATCAATCTGCTGGACGACGGTGACGAGTCGATCACCCAGGCTCCCCTGCCCCTCGGGGTCAGCGTGCGTCAGGTGGTCGCCGAGACCGCCGATGCTGCGAATTGGGGCGAGCCCC